>CADBOK010000237.1 GCA_902796245.1 Oscillospiraceae bacterium
ATGATCATCTATATCGCGGGTCTGCAGGCCATCCCGGAGGATATGCTGGAGGCCGCAAAGATCGACGGCGCTTCGGGCTGGAAGACGCTCTGGAACATCACAATCCCGAACGTCATGCCGTCTATCACCATCTGCACGTTCCTGTCCCTGACCAACGGCTTCAAGCTCTACGACCAGAACCTGGCCCTGACCGGCGGTTCCCCGTTTAAGACGCTGGCCGACGGCAATGTTATCAAGACCACAGAAATGCTGGCTCTGAATATCGTCAACTCCAACACCTCCAACTCCAAGGGCCCCGGACAGGCCAAGGCGGTCGTGTTCTTTATCCTCGTCGCGATCATCAGCATTGCCCAGCTTGTCTCCACCAGAAAGAAGGAGGTCGATCAGTAATGAAAAATACCGGCTTCCAGAAAGAGCGCCGCTCGCATACCGTCCTGACGGTCGTGTTTGCAATCATTGCCGTTGCGTATCTCTACCCGATCTTCATCGTTCTGGTCAACTCTCTCAAGACCAACGCCGCTATTAACCTTGATACGTTTGCCTTCCCCACAAGCGACACCTTCATGGGGCTGCAGAACTACATCAAGGGCATGACCTTCGGCAACTACCCGTTCTATAAATCCGTCGAATACAGCCTGATGATCACGCTGCTTTCCGCAGCTCTGATCCTCATCTGCACGTCCATGGCCGCGTGGTATGTCTCCCGCGTCGACAGCCTCGTCTGCCGCATCGTGTACTACCTGTGCGTGTTCTCCATGGTCGTCCCGTTCCAGATGGTCATGTTCACGCTGGCAAAGACCGCTGATACCCTGAAGCTCAACCGTCCGTGGACCATCCCCATCGTCTACCTCGGCTTCGGCGCCGGCCTTGCCGTGTTCATGTTTACCGGCTTTGTTAAGTCCATCCCGCGCTCCATCGAAGAGGCCGCCGTCATCGACGGCTGCACGCCCGTGCAGACCTTCTTCCAGGTCGTCCTGCCCATGATGAAGCCGACCTTCATCTCCGTGGGCGTTCTGGAAATCATGTGGGTCTGGAACGACTATCTCCTGCCGTATCTGGTTCTGGATATCAACAAGTTCCGTACCATCCCTATTCACATCCAGTACCTCAAGGGCAGCTATGGCTCGGTTGACATGGGCGCAACCATGGCGCTGATTCTGATGTCCATCGTCCCGGTCGTCATCTTCTATCTCTGCTGCCAGAAGTATATCATCAAGGGCGTTGCCGCCGGCGCGGTAAAGGGATAAAGAAAAATGTCTGTTTGAAGTGGATTTTTTTGAAATTCTGTATTGTATTTATTATTTTATTATTATAGTGATACGGAACCGGCAAAAAACCAAGGAGAACAGCAGCTATGACGATCAAAGATCTTGCGAGACTGAGCGGATATTCGCTCGGGACTGTCTCGCGTGTGCTCAATAATCAGCCCAATGTCTCGGAAAAGGCGCGGCAGGCGATTCTGGCCATTGCCCAGGAAAGCGGCTTTGAGCTCAACGAGAGCGCCCAGCTTTTGAAGCAGCAGCGCTCCAACACTGTGCTCATCATCGTGAAAGGCACGGCCAACGAGATGTTCGCCAGCATGGTCGAGCAGCTGCAGTCGCTGTTCTCACGCACGAGCCATTCGCTGATCGTTGATTTCATCGACGAGGATGACAACGAGGTTCTGCGCGCCGTCAAGCTCTGCCGCGAGCGCAAGCCTATGGGCCTCATGTTTCTCGGCGCGACGAACCGCAATCTGACCGCGGATTTTGACAAGATCCGCATCCCTGCCGTCGTCGTCACGAACGACGCGAGCGAGCTGCCGTTTGAAAACCTGTCCAGCGTTACCACCAACGACCGGCAGGGCGCGGCCTGCGCCGTCGATTATCTCATCCGCTGCGGCCACCGGCATATTGCAGTTCTGGGCGGCGACCGGCTTTTGTCCGATACGTCCGAGCGGCGCTACGAGGGCTGCGCGGAGGCGTTCGAAAAGAACGGCATGCAGTTTGACGAGCAGACCTATTACCATACCGGCCGCTACAGCTACGAAGACGGCTATTCCGGCATGCAGGCTGTCCTGCGCCAGACGCCCGAGGTCACGGCGGTATTCGCCATGGCCGACGTCATTGCCATCGGCGCCATCCGCGCGCTGGTGGATGCCGGAAAGCGCGTTCCCGACGATATTTCCATCATTGGCTACGATGGACTGAAGATCGGCAGCTTTTATACCCCGAAGCTTTCGACCGTTTCCCAGTCTGTCGAGCATCTGGCCCGGCGCAGCTTCTCCGTTCTCATGGACTGCGCCGAGCGCGGCGGGCACGCCCGCCATATGACCGTACCGTTCACGCTTTCCAACCGCGAAAGCGTCAGAAAACTCGAAAACAGCTGAGAGCCACGCCCCGCCGCTGCTTTTGGCCGTTTCCAACGAAAGCGAAATAAGAGTGATAGTATGAAAAGAAGCAGTGGAATCCTGATGCACATTACCTCGCTGCCCTCGCCCTACGGCATCGGCAGCATGGGAAAGGCAGCCTATGATTTTATCGATTTTCTGAAAGAGGCAAAGCAGTCCTACTGGCAGATCCTCCCGATCAATCCGCCCGGCTACGGTGATTCGCCCTATCAGGCGTTCTCCACATTTGCTGGAAACCCGTATCTGATCGATCTGGATACACTCGTCAAGGACGGGTATCTGACGCAGGAGGAGCTTGACTGCGTCGATTGGGGCAGCCGCGCCGATCAGGTCGATTTTTCAAAGATGTACGACCAGCGCCTGCACGTGCTGCACTTGGCCTGGAGCCGCTTCCACAAGAACCCGGCCGAGGGCTATGCGGACTATGTCCGCGAGCAAAGCGCGTGGCTGGATGAGTATGTACTCTTTATGGCTGTCAAGGCATATTATAACGACGGCCCATGGACCGCGTGGCCGCTTGACATCCGCATGCACCAGCCGGAGGCTATGGCGCACTACCGCGAGCTGCTGCACGACGAGCTTGATTTCCATCGCTTCCTCCAGTATTGCTTCCATACCCAGTGGCAGCGGCTGCGGGAGTATGCCCATGCAAACGGCGTGCAGATCATCGGCGATATTCCCATCTATGTCCCGCTGGACTCTGCCGATGTCTGGTCGCACCCGGAGAATTTCCAGCTGACCCGCACCCGCCGTCCGCGCGTCGTCGCGGGCTGCCCGCCCGACGGCTTCAACGCCAACGGCCAGTATTGGGGCAACCCCATCTATGACTGGGCGCATATGGAGCAGGACGGCTTCTCCTGGTGGATGCGCCGCCTGCGCGCGGCAGGGGAGAGCTTTGACGTCGTCCGCATCGACCATTTCCGCGGCATCGAAAGCTACTGGGCCATTCCTGCCGTCAACCGCACAGCCCGCAAGGGCGAATGGATCAAGGGCCCCGGTATGAAGCTCGTGAACGCCATCCGAAAAAACTGCCCGGACACCGATTTTATCGCCGAGGATCTCGGCTTCCTGACGCCGGAGGTGCAGCAGCTTGTCGCCGATTCCGGCTTCCCCGGCATGAAGGTGCTGGAATTTGCTTTCGATCCGCGCGAGCCGAGCAACTATCTGCCCGACCGCTACTCTGAAAACGCCATCTGCTACACCGGCACGCACGACAATGAGACACTCATCCAGTGGTGCGAGGGGATTGACGCGGAGACCGACGCCTATGCCCGCAGCTATCTCGGCATTACTGCGGAGGACGATCTGGCCGACGCCATTATCGAGGCCGGCATGCAGTCCAATGCGCAGCTGTTTATCATGCAGATGCAGGACTATCTGCGGCTCGGAAAAGACTCCCGCATGAATGAGCCCGGCCGGCTTCTGCCGTCGAACTGGCGCTGGCGCATGCTGCCCGGCGCAGCCAACGAAGCGCTGGCAAAAAAAATTGCAGGTTTGACAGAGCGGTCAAATCGTGTATAATACCAACGAGTCATCTGGCGTCCACCCGTCCTTGCCGGATAGGTGGACGCTTCTTTAAAGGCTGCCGGCAGCTTTGTCCGGCGGAGTCCCATGGAAGGAGTAACCTATGAGTGAATTTTCGGAACGAATCGTAAAACAGACCGAGGCGCTGCTGCATTTCCAGCATGACGAGACCCTGCAGGAAACGACCCCGGAGCGCCTGCATGAGGCGCTCGGCCAGGTCATCATGATGGAGATCAGCGACAACTGGACGAAGACCAAGCGCCGTCAGGCGCCGGGCCGCCGCGCGTTCTATTTCTCCGCGGAATATCTCGTCGGCCGTCTGGTCTACAGCAACCTCTTCAACCTCGGCATTCTGCACAAAATGAAAGCGGCCTTTGCCGAAAAGGGCGTCGATCTTGCGTGTCTGGAGCATATTGAGGACGCAGCCCTCGGCAACGGCGGCCTTGGCCGTCTCGCCGCCTGCTTCCTTGACAGCGCCGCGACGCTCGACCTGCCGCTGACCGGCTATGGCCTGCGCTACCGCTTCGGCCTGTTCAAGCAGTCGTTCGTCAACGGCTGCCAGCGTGAAAACGCCGACGACTGGACGAAATACGGCGATCCGTGGAGCCACCGCCGCGACAAGCTGGCCGTCAAGGTCCGCTTTGCCGACCAGACCGTCAACTGCGTCCCGTATGACATGCCCGTCATCGGCTACGAAACCTCGACCGTTGGCACGCTCCGCCTCTGGCAGTGCGAGGCCGAAGAAGAACTGAACTTCGATGCTTTCAACGCGCAGGACTACGTCAAGGCCCTTGAAAAGAAGAACAAGGCCGAGGATATTACCCGTGTTCTGTACCCGAACGACTCCACGTGGGAGGGCAAGCGCCTGCGCGTCAAGCAGCAGTATGTCCTCTCCAGCGCGTCCCTGCAGGATATCCTCCGCGATTATCGTCAGCAGCACGGCGCGGATTATTACCGCCTGCCGGAGTTCGTCGCCGTCCAGCTCAACGACACGCACCCTGCCATGTCTATCCCTGAGCTTATCCGTCTGCTGATTAACGAGGGTCTGGACTTCGACGCCGCGTTCGAACTGACCCGCCGCGTCTTCTCCTACACGAACCACACCGTCATGACCGAGGCGCTGGAAAAGTGGGATCTGGAGCTTCTGCGCTCCGTCGTGCCCGAGGTCTGCGAGATTATCGAGCGCATCGACGCAAAGCTCAAGCAGGAGCATCCGCATTCGAGCCTCTTTATCGTCAAGGACGGTCAGGCACACATGGCAAATCTGTCCGTCTATATGTCCACAGCCGTCAACGGCGTCGCCGAGATCCATTCCCAGATCCTCAAGGACAATCTGTTCAAGGACTGGTACGCCGTCTATCCCGACCGCTTCCAGAACAAGACCAACGGCATTACGCCCCGGCGCTGGCTGGGCCTGTCCAATCCGGAGCTCTGCGGCCTGCTCGACAGCAAGGTCGGAACCGGGTATCTTAAAAACCTCGACCAGCTGGAAGGGCTGAAGGCCGGGATCGACGAAATGACCATCAAGCAGTTCAACGCCATTAAGCTGGAAAAGAAGCGTCAGCTCTGCCGCGTGATCGAAGAGCACGAGGGCGTTGCGCTCGATCCGTCGTTTATTTTCGACGTACAGGTCAAGCGCCTGCACGAGTATAAGCGCCAGCTGCTGAACGCGCTGAGCATCATGGATCTGTATCTGTCCATCAAGGACGGCAGCATCAAGGACTTTACGCCTACTGCCTTTATCTTCGGCGCCAAAGCTGCGCCGGGCTACCGCCGCGCAAAAGCAATCATCCATTATGTCAACCGCGTGGCCGATCTCATCAACAATGATCCCGCCATGGACGGCGTGATGAAGGTCGTCTTCGTGCAGAACTATAACTGCTCCTACGCAGAGCATATCATCCCCGCCGCCGATATTTCCGAGCAGATTTCTCCTGCCGGAACGGAAGCATCCGGCACGGGCAACATGAAGCTCATGCTGAACGGCGCTGTGACGCTCGGCACGCTCGACGGCGCAAACGTCGAGATCGCCGAACAGGCGGGCAGCGAGAACGAGTATATCTTCGGCGCGACCGTCGAGGAGATCAACATGGTGAAGCCCAGCTACAACGCCCGCAGCTTCTACGAGGCCAACCCGAACCTCCGCCGCGCCGTCGACACCCTGATCGACGGGACTGTTCCCACCGATGAAGAGCAGCACGAGCTCTATACGTCTCTGCTCAAAGGCGCAAGCTGGCACAAGCCGGATCAGTATTTTATCTTCTACGACTTCGACAGCTATAAAAAAGCCCGCCTGCGCGTCAATCACGACTACTGCGACCGCATCGCCTTTGGCCGCAAGTGCCTCATGAACGTTGCCTCTGCGGGCAAATTCTCCTCTGACCGCACCATCCGCCAGTATGCCGAAGAGATCTGGCACATTAACCCCGTAAAATAAAACAGCAAAGCGCAGGGCCGGGAAACCGGTCCTGCGCTCTGCGGTTATACAAAGGAAAATAAAACATGTTTGATTATCTGATTCAAAACGGACAGCTCATCGACGGCACCGGCGCGCCTGCCGTGCGCGCTGATATCGCCATCACGGATGGAAAAATCGCTGCGGCAGGCAGTCTCAAGGGCGCATCCGCCGGGACAGTGATCGATGCGGCAGGGAAGTACGTCACGCCCGGCTTCATCGACATCCACCGCCACGCCGACGCTGCGCTCTTCCGCCCGCACTTCGGCGAGCTCGAACTGAGGCAGGGCCTGACCACCGTCGTCAACGGCAACTGCGGCCTGTCTGTCACACCCTGCGCCGGTACATACCAGAAAGAAATCGAGGCGTATCTGACGCCCGTCACCGGCGCGCTGCCGGAGAATGCCGATTTTTCCTGCCTTGCGGCCTATCTGCGCGCCGCAAAACAGACGCCCAGCCCCATCCATACAGCCATGCTCGCGGGCAGCGGCACCATCCGCGCCCGCGCGGCAGGCTTCGGAACGCCGGAGCTCAACGCGGCCCAGATGGCTGAGATCCACTGCCTCATCGAGCAGGAGCTTGCCGCGGGCGCGCTCGGTGTCTCTCTCGGCCTCGGCTACGCGCCGGACTGCTTCTATTCCGCCGAAACGCTCATCGAAGCGCTTCAGCCGCTCAGAAATTCCGGCATTCCCATCACCGTCCATATGCGTCAGGAGGGCAGCGGCGTGGTCGACGCGCTCCGCGAAATGATCGCCGTCGCAAAGGCCCTGCATACCCCGGTCGAGGTCAGCCACCTCAAATCCATCGGCAAGGCCAACTGGCGCCGCTGCACCCCGGAAATGCTCCGTCTGATGCGTGATGCCCGGCAGGAGGGCATCGAGATCGCCTGCGACGTCTATCCCTATACCGCAGGCTCGACCCAGCTCGTCCACGTCCTGCCGCCGGAGAGCCAGAAGGGCGGTCTGGAAGCACTGACCGAAAACCTGTCAGACCCCGCGTTCCGCGAAGCGCTCAAGGCGCGCATGCTGACCGGCAGCGATTTTGAAAATATCTCGCTCCTCGTCGGTTTTGAGAATATCGTCGCGTCCAGCATCGCGCGGGAGGACCTGCGGCAGTACGAGGGCCAGAGCATCGCCGCCATCGCCCAGCAGCAGGGAAAGGACCCCTTTACCGCGCTGTTCGATCTGCTGCAGGCCGCACATTGTGACGTGACCATGATCGATTTTATTGCCGCCGAGGACGATTTCTGCGATATCCTGCGCGACGCGCACAGCTGCGTGATCTCCGACAGCACCTATCCCACCACTGGCATGCTCCACCCGCGCGTCTACGGCACCTACACGACCCTTCTCGAGCATTTTGTCCGCGAAAAGCAGGTGCTCTCCATCGAATCCGCCGTGCATAAGTGTACAGGCCGCGCCGCAAAGGTCATGGGCCTGAAAACAAAGGGCGTTCTCGCCCCCGGCATGGACGCCGACCTGAACATCTTCGACCTTTCCGCTGTCCACACCTGTGCGACCTACCCGGAGCCCGCCCAATTCTCCGCCGGTATCGACACCGTTTTTGTCTCTGGCCGCCCCGCCGTCCTGAACGGCAGCTTCACCGGCAGCAAAGCCGGCACAGTCCTGACGAGATAACCGGAAATACGCACAAAAACAAAAGGCTCCCCTTGGGCACAAGGGAAGCCGTCAGCGAAGCTGACTGAGGGGATTCGAACCCTGCAAATTTCGGAATACTCCCAGATACGCACAGTCCCGGTAGGGGTGGACAGTGCCGTCCGTCCCTACATAGCGGACGCATCTTTCTGTTATGCTTCCGAATCCTCCTTATGTACGCGCGGGCCGATCGCGAGGCCGATCAGCATGCCGAGGGAAATACCGATGCCGGTGTTGTTTCCGGGCGCCGTTCCGATGGCTGTGCCGAGGCACATGCCAAGACATATGCCCTCCATACCATAGCTGCCGTCCTGGCTCTCGCCCGTCTTTTTCCGGACCGCACCGCGATGATCACTACAGCCAGGCCGACCGCAACCCAGGGCGCGGCCGCGCGAATAAAATCCAAAACGTTGTTCATTCTGATTCCTCCGATTCCGATTTCTGCAAAACGCAGTGCAGATCACAGCTTTTGTGATCTGCACTGCGTCTGCGCGTCTGACAGTATAATTTCTTTCATGTTTAACCGGGGTTCTTCCCTCGCCGCAGGTCATTCACCGGTCATGGCGCAAAAAACTGCGTCACGGTCAAAGCTGCCCGCCGCAAAGCCCGGGATCTCCTTGATGGCCTTGCAGATGCTGACGCTGAAGCTCGTCAAAATCTGCGCGATCTGTTGATCGGACCATGGGCAGTCGCCCGTCACAATCAGCACTGCCAGGCTATGCACCACAAGCCACAGATCGCGGAAGTACACGTCCGCTTCCTCATCAGTTATGCGGTAGATGCACATCAGCGTCGGGCGTACAAGCGCCTGCAAATGCTGCATGGACTGCATGGCGCTGGATTTCGACATCTTTGTCAGAAACAGGAGGCGGTACAGCTCCGGTTCCTCCCGCGCGAACCGGATATACTGCTTCCCGACGCCAAGGAACGGAATGTGCTCCTGCAGGCCCATAGCCGTATACCGGTCGTATATGCCGATCGCGGCGGCGCAAACGGCTGTCCGCACGCCCTCCATGGAGCCGAAAGCGGTAAAGACGGGCTGCGTGGATGTTCCAAGCTCGTCCGCCAGCGTCTTTGCGGTAAGTCCGTCAGTCCCCCGTGACCGCACGACCCGCAGGGCTGCCTCTGTCATCTCTTCCTTTGTGAATTTATTCTTCGGAGCCATTGCCTGTGCCCTTTCATCCGGAAGTAGAGTGGCTGATACACATCATGCGGCGTATATTATATAATCGCAGGTGCGATTTGTCAAGTGCGCGCAAAATTTCAGCATGCCAAAAGTATGAGATGCAAAAGTGTCTCCGGCAGGCGGAAAACAGAAATAGAGGCGCGTCATGCTTGCTTTTTGTGCGGCCCAACTGGTATGATAGCAGAAAGGCGCGGCGCGCAGAAAAAGGCCGGGCGGGAAAGGAACAGCGGTTATGACGGAACGGGAAAAACGGGTACAGTGGTTTCAGGAGGCACGGTTCGGAATGTTCCTGCATTGGGGCCTCTACGCGATCCCCGGGCGCGGCGAATGGTACATGAGCGGCGCGCGGATGCCGGCGGAGGAATACGAGCGCTACATGCGGGAGTTTACCGCCAAAGCCTATGACCCCAGAGACTGGGCGCGGCGGGCAAAGCGGGCCGGGATGCGGTATGTCGTGCTGACGGCGAAGCATCACGACGGGTTCTGACTGTTCGACTCCAAGCTGACGGATTATAAGAGCACAAACGCGCCCTGCGGGCGTGATCTGGTGCGGGAGTTTGTAGACGCCGTCCGCGCTGAGGGCCTTCGCGTGGGCCTGTATTACTCCCTGATCGACTGGCACCACCCGGATTTCCCGAAATATAACGATCCAAACCATCCGATGCGCGGCAACCCCGCCTATCAGAACGAGCAGATTGAGTTTGACTGCTATCTCACGTACATGCACGGACAGGTCGAGGAGCTGGTCACAAATTACGGCAAGATCGACATTCTGTGGTTCGACTTTGCCTATGGCGAGCTGCGCGGCGAGGCGTGGAAGGCCACGGAGCTGATGAAGATGGTGCGCAGCCACCAGCCGGATGTCGTCGTGGACAACCGGCTTGAAGCCAGCGGCGAGAGCTTCGGAAGCCTCGTCACGGAAAGCCCTGCCTATTACAGCGGAGATTTCGTCAGCCCCGAGCAGCTCCTGCCGCCGGAGGGCATCCGCAATGTCCGTGGCGAGCGCGTTCCGTGGGAGCTCTGCGCGACGATGAACAACAACTGGGGCTATGTGCCCTACGACACGACGTATAAGCCTGCATCCATGCTTATCCGGAAGCTGGTCGAGTGCGTCAGCAAGGGCGGCAACATGATCCTGAACGTCGGCCCGGACGCGACCGGACGCTTCCCAGCGCAGAGCTGCCGGTTATTGGACGAAATCGGCGCGTGGATGGCGCTGAACGGCGAGAGCATTTACGGCTGCGGCAGCGCAGAGCTCCCAAAGCCGGACTGGGGCTGGTATACAAGACGCGCGGGGAAGCTCTATGCGCATGTGCTCGAAGCGCCGCTCGGCCCGCTGCCGCTGACCGGCCTTGCGCCGGAGCGCATCGGCGCGGTGCGTCGTCTTGCGGACGGCGGCGAGGTGGTGCGCGGCGAAAGCTGGGTCACAAGCGCGTATGAAAACCTTGCCTTCGTCTCCTTCGGAACGGTTCCGCAGTATACCTATCCGCTGCCGGATCCGATTGATACTGTTCTGGAAATCGAATATCAATAAACCCGGCAGCGCCGGAGAAGGGAACTGGGAAACATGGAAAAGCAAATACAGGCGAACGTTGTTTTTACAGACGACGCCTATCTCAAAATAAGATATCTGCCCCGCGAAGACGGCGGCTATACCATTCACGTCGGCCGCGGCGGGCGGCGGGACGTTCTGGCCTGCAAGGAGCTGTACGGCAAGGCGGTCAAGACGGCGTTGGAGCTGGAATGCACAGCCTGCGCCTTTGATCCCGGCCCCGCATCGGAGCTCGGCCAGAACGGTCTTTTTGCGGCGGTCGAGGGTGTCTGCGGCGGTGCGTATCAGAAAAAATTCGCGCTGAGCGGCAGCTGGGAGCCGGAGCTGACATGCAGCTTTCCCGGCGCGGACGAGGCGCAGATGAAAAAGGCACGCGAGCTTGCGCGCTCCATCATGGAAACGCGCGGCCTCGTAAACTGCCCGTCCAATCTGCTCCGGCCGGAGGCTTTTGCGCAGCGGCTGAAAAAGATGGCGGAAGGGCTTCCGATTGAAGCGGAGCTCTATGACCGGCAGGCGCTGGAGCGGCTGGGCCTGCGGGCGCTTCTGACCGTCGGCGACAGCAGCGCGCATGAGCCCCTGATGGCCGTCCTGCGCTATACCGGCGCGCCGCAGAGCCGCCAGAGGCTCGGGCTTGTCGGCAAGGGCGTAACGGTCGATTCGGGCGGCTACTGTCTCAAGGCCGCTTCGACCATGGCCGGGATCAAGGGCGATATGGCGGGCGGAGCCGCGGCAGCCGCCGCGGTGCGCGCGCTGGCGGCAAACGGCGCGGCTGTCAACGTGACGGTAGTCGTTCCGATCTGCGAAAACCGCATTTCCAATGCGAGCATGCTGCCCGGCGACGTCATCACCAGCTTCTCCGGCAAAACAATCGAAATTCTGAACGCAGATGCCGAAGGCCGGCTGATTCTGGCAGACTCGCTCACGTGGGCCGCAGAAAAAGAGGGCTGCACGCATCTGGTGGACATCGCGACGCTGACCGGCGCGATCTGTGCGATGCTCGGTTTCGTGACGACGGGCGTGATGGCCAGTGACGACGGATTTTATGATTGCCTCACGCGCGCGGCGGCGCGCTCCGGCGAGAAATTCTGGCGCATGCCGGACGACCCGGAATACGAAACACTGATTGAGAGCGATTACGCGGATGTCCGCAACACCAGCAAGGACGGCTGTGGTGCGATCACCGCCGGACTGTTCCTGAAAAAATTTACGGACGCGCGGCCCTGGCTGCATCTGGACATCGCCGGGACGGCAGATAACACCGGCATCGTCTGGCAGCATCAGGTCCCCGGCGCGACCGGAACTGCCGTCAGTACGCTCTATCATCTGGCGCAAATTCTGTTTGAAAAAACTGAGGAGGAACCTGCATGAATACCCCCCTGATCGAAGCCTGTGTGGACTCCTACGCCTCCTGTAAGGCGGCGTGGCTTGGCGGCGCGGACCGGCTGGAGCTGTGCGCGCATCTCGTCATCGGCGGCACGACGCCGTCGACGGCGCTGTTCCGGCAGGTGCAGCGCGATATTCCGGTCGAAACAAATATCCTGATCCGCCCGCGCTTCGGCGATTTCCTTTACAGCAGGGAAGAGCTGGAGCAGATGTGCGAGGAGATCCGGACGTACCGCGCGCTTGGCGCAAACGGCGTCGTAATCGGCGCGCTGACGCCGGACGGCGATCTCGACATGGAAAGCATGCGCCGGATGATGGACTGCGCGGGCGGTATGGACGTGACGCTCCACCGCGCGTTCGACATGACGCGCGACCCCATGCAGACGCTTGAGGACGCGATCCGGCTCGGCTGCAAGACGATTCTCACCTCCGGCCAGCAGAAGGACGCACTGACCGGCGTGGAGCTTCTGCGAGAGCTGTATGACAGCGCAAACGGAAGGATCGATATCATGGCGGGCTGCGGAGTCAAGAAATGGAATATTCAGGAGATTCATGACCGCGCGGGCCTCGTCGTGTTCCACACGACCGGGCGCAAAGGCGCGCTCGACAGCGGCATGCGCTACCGCAAGCAGACCGTGGCGATGGGCCTGCCGTCGTTGTCCGAGTATGAGATCTGGCAGACAGACGAGGACGAATTCCGCGCCTGCGCCGAGATTGTCCACAGCTTTGCAGGAGCAAAGGCATGAGACTGTCCGGCGCAGAGCTGCAATGGATGCAGGCCCGGCTGGCGCAGCGGTACGCGGCGGCAGGCCGCGAGGTGCACAGAGAGCTGGAACGGCGGCTTGCCGCGCTTCCGCCGGCGCAGGCGCTTCTGACGAGCTGGTGCTATGCCGCAAGCCCCCTCAGCGACTGGGCGAATTATGATTTCTCCCTCTTCTGTGCCTGCGCGGCGCACGCGCTGCTGCTGTGGGAGCGTCTCCCGGCAGTCCGGGCGCTTCCGGAGCAGCTGTTTCTCAATTACGTGCTCCATCCGCGCGTGAACGAGGAAGAGCTCTGCGACTGCCGGGGCGCTTTTTACGCGCAGCTGGAAGAGCGGATTCGCGGCCTTTCCGCACGCGAGGCGATCCTTGCAATCAATTTATGGAACGCGGAGCAGCTCTGCTACCGTTCGACCGATGAGCGGACCATCAGCGCGCTTGGCGCGCAGCGCTCCGGCTTTGGCCGCTGCGGAGAGGAATCCACATTCGCGGTCAACGCGCTGCGCGCCGCCGGGATCCCGGCACGGCAGGTGTACACGCCACGCTGGGCGCACTGCGACGATAACCACGCCTGGGTTGAGGTATTCTGCGACGGCGCATGGCACTATCTCGGCGCATGTGAGCCGGAGCCGGAGCTCGACCGCGGCTGGTTCACCGGCGCGGCCAGCCGCGCAATTCTGGTACACAGCCGCCTGTTCGGCAGACCTGCGGCAGACGACGAGATGATTGCAGAGGACGGTGCGGTGATATTTTTGAATCAGACAGCGCGCTACGCGCCTGTGCGGACGCTTACGGTGCTCGTCCGAGAGCCGGACGGAAGTCCGGCTGCCGATGCGGCGGTGACGTTCGGCATTGTCAACGCATCGCAAGTGTTTCCGGCTGCGGTCATCCGGACGGACGGCAGCGGCATAGCGCGCCTCAGCTGTGGCTATGGCGATCTGATTGTGCAGGCGCGAAAAAACGCACTGCGCTGCGAGACGCTTTGCCCGGCCGCGCAGCAGACGCTGGAGTTGACGCTTACGGAGCCGGAGACGCCGTCCGGCCATTGGACTGCGCTTTCGATCCACGCGCCGAAGGAGCATCTGCCCGAACGAAAAGCGCCCGACCCGGCAGAAAAGGCGCACACTGCGGAAAGGCTGGCGGCGGCAAATGAAAAACGCCGCCGCCAAGCGGAAGCGGCGTATGACCCGGCCCGTGTGCGGGAGCTGCGCGCGCAGTTTGGCTATGGCGCGGAAATAGAAACGCTTCTGCGCGCTGGCTGCGGAAATTCTTCCGCACTGGCAGCATTTCTGGCGGAACCCGCGTTCACACTGGCGCAGAAGCTTGCGCTGCTGCAAACGCTTTCCGAAAAGGACCTGCGCGATGTCCGGCTGGAGGTGCTGCGCGAGGCGCTGACGCTCGCCGCAGACGGCCTGCCGCAGGACGAATTCACAATGCGCTATGTTCTGTCCCCGCGTATCGGCACGGAGCCGCTGGCCTGCTGCCGCGAAGCGCTGCTGGCCGGCATACCGGAAGCGCAGAAGCAGAGCTTCCGGCAACAGCCGGAGCGGATCTGGCAGTGGCTCCGGGCAACGCTCCGGCAGGCGCCGGAAATAGAGTACAGGCAGCTTGTGACCCTTCCCGCCGGGGCGATACGCCTGCGCTGCGCGGACCTTCGCTCGCAGCGGCTGCTGTTCGTTGCACTCTGCCGGGCGCTTGGTATAGCGGCACGCCTCAATCCGCACAGCGGTGCGGCGGAATATGCCTCCGGCAGACGCTTCCTCTCCCCGGAGGAGGGGCAGACGGCAAGCGCGGCGCTGCGTCTGCAAAAGCAGCCCGGCAAGACGTGGCAGCCAGACACCGATTTCGGCCTGTCCGTGCTTTCCGGCGGCAGCTGGAACCCGGTAGCGCTGTCCGGCCTTTCCTGGCAGGACGGCTGCATGACCGTCCCGCTCTGCCCGGGCGTTTACCGCGTCCTGACCGATAACCGCCTGCCGAGCGGCGATTTGCGCGTATCGTGTATGGAGCTTCGGTTAGAGGCCGGGCAGACGGCCTGTGTCCGCCTGCAAAAGCAGCCGGTCGCGTTCTCGGAGCTGGCCGTGGATTTCACGCTGGCTGATTTTCAAGCCGAAGCGCCCGACGGACGCCGGGCGTCCGCTGCGGAGCTGACACAGGAGCCGTCGCTTCTTCTCTGGCTGGACGTGGGGAGCGAGCCGACGGAGCATCTTCTGAACGAGCTGCTGGCAAGCCACAGCCGCATCCGCGGCCTGCGCATCGTGTTTCTTCTGCCTGCGCGGCAGGCGCTGCAAAATGAAAAGCTGCGGGCCGTGCTTGCGGCTTTCCCGGAAGCGGAGGTCTGGCTGAGCGCAGGTTCTGCCGAGCCTGCGGCAAGAAGCGCCTACACAGACCCGGACAGACTGCCGCTGCTGGTGCTGTGCGACCGTTCGCGCCATATCATCCACGCCTGCGCCGGATACTGCGTCGGCAGCGTAGACACCGCGCTGGCCTTCTGCCGGCCGGAAACAGAATAAAGGCATGAATACACGCCGGAACTGCATTTCCCAGTTCCGGCGTGCCTGTCTGTGCGTTTGCGGAGCAGTGCAAACGCTGCTCCCCATTCTCCGACAGTTTGCGTCGACCACTTGACCTGTGGGCGTTTCACATCCGTATAAACAAATTGTGCAGAGCCATTCGCTTGAGAAGCGGAAAGGAACGCACAAGAAATCAAAAGGGAATACGATGAAAAGCGCGTCCGGAAACCTATTCCGAACGCGCTTTTTTCTATTCCTCCGCAGATTACATGGACACAGACCCGGATTTTTCCGAGAGTTCTGCACCGCTGCCGGTACGCACGGTGACGCGGATTTGCTCGATATGGTGGTTGGCAATCCGCGTGATTGTGACGTGCAGAGTCTCAAAATCAAAGGAAGCGCCGGATTCCGGGAGCCGGCCGAACTGCTCCATGACCCAGCCGCTGACAGAGGCCATGTCCGAGTCGGATTTCAGGCCGAAATACTCTGCAAAGTCATCAAAGCTCATCTCTGCGTCAACCAGATATGTGCCGTCAGGGACCTTCGTGATGGGAGTTTCCTCTTCGTCGTGCTCGTCCCAGATCTCGCCGACCAGCTCTTCCAGAATGTCCTCCATCGTCACAATGCCGCAGGTGCCGCCGTATTCATCAACCACGACGGCCACGTGTGTTTTGGCCTGCTGGAGCTTTTTAAGAAGCAGGCTGATGGGCTCCATCTCCAGCGCGTAAACAGGGGGCAGGAGAATGTCCCGCAGCGGCTTGTCCGTCACGCCGCAGCCGACGTAAAAGTCCTTCTGGTGGATGGTGCCGAGAATGTTGTCGATCGAGTCCTGATAAATGAGAAGCCTTGAATATTTCGTCTCCGTGAACAGCGCGGCAACCTCTTCCTTCGTCGCCGTGATCGGGAGCGCGGCGAGGTCGGTGCGGTGAATCAGAATGTCCTCCGCGCGCTGCTCGGAAAAGTCAATCGCATTTTTCAGCAGCTCTCCCTCGTTTTTATCAATGCTGCCGTCCTGCTGTACCTCATCGACCAGCATCAGCAGCTCCTCCTGCGACATTTTAGTGTCGGAGCTGAGACGGAAGACCTTCGCCAGCAGCTTTTTCCAGAGGGAAAACAGCGCGTTCAGCGGCGTGAAGATCCAGATGAGAACCTGCAGCATCGGCGCGGACAGCATGGCGCAGGATTCTGCGCAGTCCTTCGCGATGCTCTTCGGCGAAATCTCACCGAAAATCAGCACAACGACCGTAACAACGACGGTTGAAATCGTGGCGCCGGCGTCGCCGTAGTGTTTGACGAACAGCACCGTGCCGATAGAAGCCGCTGCGATATTGACAATGTTGTTGCCGATCAGAATCGTGGACAGCAGCCGGTCGTAGCGCTCGAGCAGCCTGCAGACCAGCGACGCTCTTTTATTCCCTTTCTCCGCAAGCGTTTTGAGTCTTGTTGTATTTGCGGAGGAAAACGCCGTTTCCGTCGCCGAAAAATAGGCGGACAGGATCAGGCAGACTGCCATAATAACGATGCATGTGGTGGTAGACAATGTACGTAAACTCCTTTTCTGTCATCTGAAGTTGTAGTATAAAACTTCATGCATGCGCGTCGCACCGCGAAAATACGCAAATGCCGGTGCATGAAGTTTTTGTGCATCATTTCCGGTTGCCCCGCAGGGGCGAGGAAATGGCACATTTCTTATTTTTGCTATGCTTTTGCATAGCAAAAAATTCGCTGATGCGCCCATGAAGACGCAAAAAAGCACGTCCGCCCTGCATCTAGCAGCGCAGATATGCTTCCAAAAACAGATGACAGATCAAACGTGTACTATGACAATCGCTGCCGTCAGAATCCATTGAGTTCATTCCTTTCTCATCAAATCACGATTATTATAGCAAAAATAATGATTTCGTCAAGAACATCCTGCGAATAAACCGCAAAATGACCGGGTGGGAACCGGAAATCCCGGGCGGCGTCTGGCCGCGTGGGCACTTGTAAAAGCATGCCGGATCTGATAAAATTAGAAAACAAACGAGAGAGAACTGGGGGAAGCGGCATGCGCAGAAAAACACAGCCCGGCAGGCTGTTTGCCGAAAAAATCACAGACGCCTATCTTGCGCTGATGCTGAGCGTGTTTCTGCTCTGGCCAGGGATAGACGGATATACGAAGATCACGGCGGTAAAGTACCGGCTGTTTCTGATTCTGACGCTGGCCTGCTGCGCGGCCGTGGCCCTGGTGTATCTGGAGCTGCTTATGATCCGGCAGTGCAGGCCGGTTCCGTTCCGGGAGCTGGTGCGCGCAATCCGGCCTGCCGAATGGCTGATGCTGGGCTATGTGCTGTGCAGCCTGCTTTCGTCGCTGCTCTCGCCGTGGCGGGCGGATACATGGCTCGGCCTCGGCCGGCGGGAGGGATTTCTGACGCTTGCGCTGTATGCCGCCGTTTTTCTGCTGTTGGGACGGCTTGCGCGCCCGAAAAAATGGCTGCTCGACGTCTTCGGCGCGGGCATGAGCCTTTGCTGTCTGCTTGCGCTGTGGCAGCTGGCGGGCGGAAATCCGCTGGGCCTGTATCCGGAAGGACTCCGCTATTCTGACGCCGGAAAAGCCTACAGCGGCGCGTACCTCGGAACCATCGGCAATACGGATATTCTGGCCGCTGTGATGTGCGTGGCGGTGCCTGCGTTCTTCTATGGCGCGTGGAAGCTTCGGCGGTACTGGCTGCTCGCGCCGCTGGCGCTGTGCCTGACCGTCAGCGTCTGGATGGATGTCTCGGCGGGGCTTCTCGGCATCGCGGCGGGGCTTGTCCTGCCGCTTCCGCTGGCGCTCCGCGAAAAAAAGCGCCGTGCGGCGGCGCTCGTGATCGGCGCAGGACTGCTTGTGGTGTTTCTTGCGGTGCTCCTGCTCCCGGACCTGCCGGGTATATTCGGCGAAGCGCACGCGCTCCTGCATGGCCAGGCGGAGGATGAATTCGGCTCCGGCCGGATCTACATCTGGAAAAACGTCTGGCAGGCGGTGAAGGAGCGACCGCTGTTCGGCGGCGGGCCGGACACACTGTCCCGGCGCATCACGGCATATTTCGAGCGCTACGATGAAGCGAGGAACACTGTAATCCGTACCGGTATCGACGCGGCGCACAATGAGTACCTGAATATCCTTGCCAATCAGGGCATCTTTGCGCTGCTCTGCTGGCTTGGCGCGCTTGGGTGCTCTGCCGCCCGGTTTGTCCGGCAGGCAGGGGAGCGGCCTGCTGTGCTCATCTGCGGCAGCGCCGTGCTCGGCTACTGCGTGCAGGCGTTTTTTGGAATCTCCATGTGCCTCTCAACGCCGTTTTTCCTGATCGCATGGGCGATGCTGGAGAACCGGGAAAGCGGGCGGCAGAAGTAATTCGGAATAAAACTGACCGCGCTGGCAAGGCCAGCGCGGTTTCGGTTTATATGGCTATTGGGCGCAGCGGAAGCAGACTTCCGTCTCCGGAGCCGGTTCGCCGCGCCGGAACTTCAGCAGATTATCCACTGTGGTTGCCGCAATGTTGTTCAGCGCCTCTTTCGTCAGAAATGCCTGATGCGACGTTACAATCACGTTGGGCATGGAGATCAGCCGGACCAGCACATCGTCTTCAATGATGCTGTCAGACCGGTCCTCATAGAACAGCTCCGACTCCTCTTCATAGACGTCCAGACACGCCGCGCCGATTTTACGGCGCTTGAGTCCGTCAATGAGCGCTTCCGTGTCGATCAGAGCGCCTCTGGAGGTATTGACAATCACGACGCCCGTCTTCATCCCGGCAATGGCGGCAGCGCCGATCATGTGCCGCGTCTCGCTGGTAAGCGGGCAGTGGAGCGAGACCACATCTGACTGCGCCAGAAGCTCCGGCAGCGTTACGTAGGATAAGCCGCTGTCGGGGGAGGGGAATTTGTCATACGCCAGAACGCGCATGCCGAAGCCCGCGCAGATCCCGGCAAATGTGCGGCCGATCTTGCCGGTTCCCACAACACCGGCAGTCTTGCCGTGCAGATCGAAGCCCGTGAGCCCAGCAAGGCTGAAGTTAAAGTCGCGGGTGCGGATATATGCCTTGTTGGTATGCCGGTTGACCGTGAGCAGCAGCGCCATCGCGTGCTCTGCTACGGCATACGGAGAGTAGGTCGGGACGCGGAACACACGGAGCTTTCCAAAGCAGGCCCGGATATCCACGTTGTTGAAGCCCGCGCAGCGAAGGGCAACAGCCCGGACGCCAAGCGCATACAGCGCGTCGACGACCGTTTCATTCAGCGTATCGTTGACGAACACGCACACGCTGTCAAACCCACTGGCCAGAGAGACTGTGTCCGCATTGAGCTTCGTCTCAAAGTACTTGATCTCCAGCCCTGTCCCGGCGGAATAGGCGTCAAAGCCCGGCTTATCATACGGCTTGGCGTCAAAAAACGCGATTTTCATATCAGCACCTCACCAGATTATATTTGTTCTAGTTTCTGCGCAGATATGAAAATATATACCGGCGAAGCGCTTACCGGTGAACGGGCCGGAGCGTGATGTTGTCCGTTACGGTAAGACCGCATTCCGTGACGAGCGCCTGATAGGGCGCAAACGTCTCCGGCTGGAAGAAGCAATCCGGGTCGTGCGCGTCAATACCGGCGACGATCGTGTTGCCGCAGGCCTTTGCAATGTGGAAAAAACGCGCGGAGGGATATGTGCGGTGTGCGCGCAGTCCCAGCAGATTGAGCTCCAGCGGAATGTTCAGCTCCTTCGCGGCAAGACACAGCCGTTCCATTTCCGCGCGGTAAAGCGCGTCGGAGCCGGTGAAGTTGATGAGATCCGGATGCGCCAGATACGTGTACAGCCCGGTCTTCAGGGCTGCAATACACTGGTTGACATAAGCTTTTAAAACCTCGGGATCGTCCGTCGGCTCATAGACGTAGACACCGTCGATTTCGTTATGGATATAGTGCTGACCCAGCAGCAGATAGTCGACGGGATACTGTGTGATGCGTGCAAGCAGATCGTCAAAAAAGCGGGGATAATACTCGGCCTCATAGCCGATCAAAATCTCGATGCGTCCGGCGTATTCCTCCTTCAGCGCCAGAAGCGTCTGGATATAATTCTCCAGATCCTCCGGGAACATGTGAAAATAGGAGATGAAGCCGTCCGGGAACCGGTATGGCGCGTGCTCGGAAAAGCCGAGCGTCCGGAAGCCGTTCCGAATGGCGGATTCAATATATTCGCGCTCCGTGCCGCGCGTGTGGTGGTTGCGGAATGTATGCGTGTGATAATTGTGGAGCATGGTACACCTCGAATCAATTCTCAGGCCAGTATAGCACGCAGCGCTTCCGAAAACAATGGGTTTGTCACAAAATCGCGCTTTTCTGTATATTCTGGATTAGAAGCGTCAGTTGACAAGGGCACGCGCGCCTGCGGGCCGGCCTGGACCGCCGTCTGCCGCGTTATCGTCCTTGAATTGCGCCAGCAAGCCTGCGTCCTCTGCCTTGCAGACAACGCCCCAGACCGGCCAGCAAGTCCTTCGGAGTTTTTCACAGAGGATAAACGGCGGCTGGCCAGGCAGACGAGGAAGATGGGCTGACGCCCATCGACGAGGATAACGACGCCAGACGTCGTTTTGCCCCGTGAAAAACCGTGTGTGCCCTTGTCAGCTGACGCAAACCTGGGAAACAGAAAGGGGAGTGCGCCCATGGAAAAGCGGCGGATAAGACTCGATGCGCTGCGGCCCGGAGAACGCGGAATCCTGCGCGAGGTTCTGATGCGGGGCGAGGCCGCAGCGCGTATGGAGGAGCTCGGCCTGCTGCCGGAAACGGAGCTTGCGTGTCTGTACCGCGCGCCGCATGCATCGCCTGCGGCATACGCGGTCGGCGGAGCGGTGTTTGCGCTGCGGCGCGAAGACGCGGCGCAGATCATCGTGGAGGCGGTCAGATGAGCCGGAATGATGCCGCGCCGCAGGCCATTGCGCTGGCCGGGAATCCGAACGTCGGAAAGAGCAGCATTTTTAACGCCCTGACCGGGATGCACCAGCACACGGGAAACTGGCCGGGGAAGACCGTTGCGGTGGCGCACGGCACATACGCCTATGCTGCGCAGACATACGCCGTGACGGATCTTCCAGGCGCGTATTCCCTGAAAACCGGGTCGGAGGAGGAACGCATCGCGGCGGAGTATCTGCAGACGCATACGGATGCCTGCGTGATTGCCGTATGCGACGCGACATGTCTGGCCAGGAGTCTGTCGCTTGCGCTGCAGCTTATGCCGCGCTGCAAAAGTCTGATTGTCTGCGTCAACCTGATGGATGAGGCGCAGGCGCGGGGACTTCAGATCGACATGCATGCGCTGCAAGCGCTGCTTGGAGTCCCGGTCGTGGGCACCTGCGCAAGCGATGCGGAGGATATCCGGCGGCTGCGGCAGACGATCCGCGACGTGCTGGAGGGCTACATCACGCTCACGCCGCACTTGCCGGAACGCTCCGCACCCGCCGACTGCGTCCGTCATGCGCGGCAGCTTGCAGCGAAGGTCGTTCAGAGCGGGGACAGCGGCGGCTCACAGCGCAGGCTCCGGATCGACCGGCTTCTGACAGGAAAATACACCGGAGCCGCTGTATTTATGCTCCTGCTGGCCGTGCTGTTCTGGCTGACGCTGGAGGGCAGCAATGTGTTTTCTGCCTGGCTGCAAACTGGCTTCGACCGGCTGCAGGGGCTTCTGCTTCGTGCCTGCTCCGGCTGGCCGCTCCGGCTCTCGGATGCGCTCATAAACGGCGTCTATGCAACGGCGGCGCGTGTCACCGCCGTGATGCTGCCGCCAGCGGCAATCTTCTTTTTCCTGTTTTCGGTTCTGGAAGACGCCGGATACCTGCCGCGCGCCGCATTCCTGACCGACCATATCTTCGCCCGCTGCGGGACCTCCGGCCGTCAGGCGCTTACCATGTGCATGGGGCTCGGCTGTAATGCGGTTGGTGTGACGGGGTGCAGGATCATGGGAACACGCGAGGAAAAGCTGGTCGCGGCCTGCACGAATGCGATGGTGCCGTGCAACGGGCGGTTCCCGATGCTTCTGACGATGGGGACCGTCCTGCTGGGCCATGAAAACAGCTTCGTGCTGGCCTTGATCCTGCTGGCAGCAGTCTGCGCAGGCGCAGGCGGGAGCATGCTCGCCTCGGCGGTCGTCGGGAGACTCCTGAAACGGGAAGCGCGTGTGCCGTTTGTATTGGAGCTGCCCGCGTATCGCCGCCCGCAGCTGAAAAAGATCCTGAATGACGCGATACTTGGAAAAACGCTGCATGTTCTGTCGCGGGCGCTGCTGGTCGCAGCCCCGGCCGGGCTGCTTTTGTGGGTGCTCAGCACATGGGAGGCAGGCGGGAAGAGCCTTTTGCAGTGGCTTGCGCACGCGCTGGACGGGGCGGGAGAATTTCTGGGAATGAACGGCGCGCTCCTGCTGGGCTTCCTGTTTGCGATCCCCGCGAATGAGCTTGCAATCCCGGTCATCCTGATGCTGCTCACGCAGCAGAGCACGTTGAGCAGCGCGCAGGGGCTGGACGCCGCCATGCAGCTGACGAGCTGCGGCATCACGGAAAAAACAGCGGTCTGCGCCCTCATTTTCTGCGTGTTTCACTGGCCGTGCAGCACGACGCTGCTCTCCATCAGGCGAGAAACGGGAAGCGTCTGGTGGACGCTCCTGTCCGCTGCGCTCCCAACTGCAATCGGCGCGCTGCTCTGTATGATAGTTAACATAATTTTTTAATATAAAAACCGGGCTGCACACATTGCAGTCCGGTTTTTATGGTGCGTCATCAAATCTGTTCGGCCTCAGGCCGTCTGTAAAGCGGAGAATTTGCGGTACTGCCTCTGATTTCTGCGGAAGAAGCCGCGGATGGTCAGCAGCACGAACGCTGCGACGGCGATATAAAAGACCGGCAGCGCGACTGCCCATGTGCTTTCCGGAAGAACCTGCTTGACCGCGATTGCATCCAGCAGAATGTAGATCAGAAGCCGGCTGCTGCCAACGACATACGGGCGGAGAATGGCGGCACGGACTGCCACCCATGCGACTTCCAATGCCAGCTTCGGCGCGTCCTTTGCGCGGCATTCCTCCGTGCTGATGGTCACGAAGCCGCAGAAGTACATGAAGCCTTCATCTCAATTCCGGAACCAGTCCCACACGTGCCAGAACTGGAAGCTCCCGGCGGACAGGGCACAGGCCGCATATTCATGTGCAGCTCCTTTCATATCTCATCCTTACACTAGTGTATTATATTCACTAGTTTGAAAGTGCCAATACTAAATCGAAAAAATGCACGTGACAGGAAAGGGAGGCATGCGCGCGTATTTTCCCGTGAAAATCCCGTTTGCAGGCTTGATTTCCGACGGCGTATTTGTTATAGTACAAACAGATCACAAAACAGAATAAAAAGGGACAGCGCGCGCAGGCATTTATCCTGCAGGCGGAACGGGGTGCAAAGCCCCACGAGTGGGTCACTGTGAAGCCCTCCGGTAAGGAGGGATCAGTCAGATACGCTGAGTGCTGTCCTGTGCTTGCGCCGTCACCGCAGCCGAACAGCACAGGCGTTCTATACGCCTTTGTCCGTGCGGCCAGATCTGTGGCGCACGGTTTTTTGTTTTGGATCGGACGGTGAAAGGAGCCGCAAGATGGAGCGGCAGAATGAGCTTCGCCTGACAAGGGCGGAAAAGCGGATCATCGCGGAGCTGCGCCAGCTGAAATACGGGGAAATGCGCATTGTCATGCGAAACGGCGTACCCGTTCAGATGGAAGCGGCAGCCCGCGAAAAGCTGGAAGCAGCAAAGACCCTTCTGGAAAAGACCTATCAGCCCAGCTTCAAGACGGACAAGAACCTCCTGACCATGGCGCAGGCGCGCCTGACCGCCGGCAAGATCGAGGGCGTCACCGTCGCGATGAAGGCCGCTGTTTCCACAAAGGATCTGTTCACGGCCGCGCGTGCCGGAATCGATCTTGACGGGACACTGCATTATAA
>CADBOK010000238.1 GCA_902796245.1 Oscillospiraceae bacterium
GCGCCGAGATCGCCGTCCGCGCGGTGACGCGGGGAGACGGTACCGGCTTCGATGTCGCGGTCGCCGACGACGAGCATGTAGGGGATCTTCTCCATCTGCGCGTCGCGGATCTTCTTGCCGATCTTCTCGCTGCGGGTGTCGACCGTCACGCGGTAACCCTGCGCGGTGAGATTCGCGGCCTGCTCCTTGCAGTAGTCAACGGCGCGGTCCGTGACCGGCAGGAAGCGAACCTGCTCCGGCGCCATCCATGTCGGCAGCGCACCGGCATATGTCTCGATCAGATAGGCCAGTGTGCGCTCGTAGCAGCCGAGGCTCGTTCTGTGGATGATATACGGCAGCTTCTTCTCGCCGTTTTCATCCGTGTAGTACATGCCGAAGCGTTCGGCCAGCAGCATGTCGATCTGGATGGTGACAAGGGTATCCTCCTTGCCGTAGACGTTCTTGTACTGGATATCGAGCTTCGGGCCGTAGAACGCGGCTTCGTCAATGCCGATATCATACTTGACGTCCAGATCATCGAGGATCTTTGCCATGACGCTCTGCGCGTGGTCCCACTGCTCCTTCGTGCCCTCGTACTTGTTCTTGGGGTTCGCGGGATCCCACTGGGAGAAGCGGAACGTACACTTGTCAAGCAGGCCGACTGTACCGAGGCAATACTTGGCAAGATCAAGGCAGTCGCGGAACTCGTCCTCGAGCTGATCCGGGCGCAGGACCAGATGGCCCTCGGAAATCGTAAACTGGCGCACACGGATGAGGCCGTGCATTTCACCGGAATCCTCGTTGCGGAACAGCGTCGACGTTTCGCCGAGGCGCATCGGCAGATCGCGGTAGCTGCGGCCGCGGTTCAGGTAGACCTGATACTGGAACGGGCAGGTCATCGGACGCAGGGCGAAGCATTCCTTCGTCTCGTCCTGCGGGTCGCCGAGGACGAACATGCCGTCGAGATAATGATCCCAGTGGCCGGAGATCTTATAGAGCTCACGCTTGGCCATGAGCGGCGTCTTGGTGAGCAGATATCCGTGCGCCTGCTCGACATCCTCGACCCAGCGCTGCAGCAGCTGAATGACGCGCGCGCCCTTCGGCAGCAGAATGGGAAGGCCCTGGCCGATGCAGTCGACCGTGGTGAAGAATTCCAGCTCGCGGCCCAGCTTATTGTGGTCGCGCTTGAGGGCTTCTGCCTGCTCGGCCAGATACTGGTCAAGCTCTTCCTTCTTCGGGAACGCGACGGCGTAGATTCTCTGCAGCATCTTGCGCTTGGAGTCGCCGCGCCAGTATGCGCCGCAGCACTGCGTCAGCTTGATGGCGTTGCCCTTGATGCGGCCTGTGGAATCGAGGTGTGGGCCCGCGCAGAGGTCTGTAAACTCGCCCTGCGTGTAGAACGAGATGTGCGCGTCTTCGGGCAGGTCGTTGATGAGCTCGACCTTATACGGCTCGTCCTTTTCCTGCATATACTTGATGGCCTCTTCGCGCGGCAGCTCAAAGCGCTCGAGCTTCAGCTTTTCCTTGCAGATCTTGCGCATCTCGGCCTCGATGGCGTCGAGATGTTCCTGCGTGAAGTTGAACGGGGCGTCGAAGTCATAGTAGAAGCCGTTGTCGATCGACGGGCCGATGGCGAGCTTGACTTCGGGCCACAGGCGCTTGACGGCCTGCGCCATGACGTGGGAACAGGTGTGCCAGTACGTCTTGCGGTACTGCGGGTTTTCAAACGAGAATTCATTGTTTTCGGACATATTCTCTGCCTCCTAAATTGATTTGGGGCAAAACAAAAACGCCTTACCCCTGTCGTTTCAGGGGTGAGGCGTTGTACGCTCCACGGTTCCACCCTGCTTACGGATGCAAACATCCGTCGCTTTGTGTCTCTGTAACGGGAGAACCCGGCGGCGCATTTCCGCGCCGCGGCTCAGAAGCGGTATCCGGGCGGGCCGCGCAAAGGCTCTTGCAGCATACGAGCCTCTCTCTGTTATGCGCTGCCGGTGCCGGGACGTGTCTTCGTCTCAGCCTTTTCTGAATGCTACAATAGCACGTTTTCAGGCTTCTGTCAATCCCCTGCGGACACGGAAATGCGTTGCAAAGCGGCTTTTTTTCTGGTATGATAGCGGCAGAACCGTACAAGGAGGCCATATATGGACCTTTGTAATATCAACGAGATCAAGGCGCTGCTCGCGAGGCACGGATTCCATTTTTCCAAGGCCAAGGGTCAGAATTTCTTGACGCAGAACTGGGTGCCGCAGAATATCGTGCTGGAAGCCGGCGTGGATGAGACGTGCGGCGTATTGGAGGTCGGCCCCGGCATCGGGCCGCTGACGCAGCAGCTGTGCCGGTATGCGAAAAAGGTCGTCGCGGTCGAGCTCGACCGGACGCTACAGCCCGTGCTGGCCGAGACGATGGCGGGCGGCGAGAATCTGAAAATTATTTTCGGCGACATTCTGAAGACCGACATTCCCGCGCTCGTGCGGGAGGAATTCGCCGGCCTGCGCCCGATGGCCTGCGCGAATCTGCCGTATTATATCACGACGCCCGTCCTCGCGGCGCTGTTGGAGAGCCGTGCGTTCGAGGCTGTGACCGTCATGGTGCAGAAGGAGGTCGCGCAGCGCATCTGCTCGCCCGCAGGCAAGGGCGATTACGGCGCGTTCAGCGTCTTCTGCCAGTATTACGCCGAGCCGGAGCTGCTGTTCGACGTGCCCGCGTCCTGCTTTATTCCGCAGCCGAAGGTCACGAGCGCGGTTTTAAAGCTCACGATGCGCAAAGCGCCGGTCTGTGAGATCAAAAGCGAGGCCATGTTCTTCAAGGTCGTCCGCGCGGCCTTTGCCCAGCGCAGGAAGACGCTTCTGAACGCGCTTTCGTCCGGGCTTTCGCAGTTTGACAAGCCCACGCTTGCCGCCGTGATCGAAGATTGCGGCTTCGCGCCCACGGTGCGCGGGGAGACGCTGGATATTCCGGGCTTCGCCGCGATTGCGAACGCGCTGACGGACCTGTAATGTACTTCGTCTATATGCTCCGCTGCCGGGGCGGGAGTCTGTATACCGGCATTGCCGCCGACATGGAAAAGCGCCTGCGGCAGCATGCCTCCGGCGGCGCGGCCTGCGCAAAATATACACGGGCGCACCCGCCTGAGGCCATCGCCGCGCTCTGGCAGGCGGAGGATCATGCGGCCGCCGCGCGGCTGGAGGCGTTTATTAAGACGCTTCCGCCCGAAAAGAAGCGCCGTCTGGCCGCAGGGGAGACGGCTCCGGAGGCGCTCTTCGCAGACAGGCTGGATGGGTGTTCCTATCTCCGCCGCGAGGAGGAAGAGCTGCGCCTGAACGCTCTGCTGGATGCGCTGCGCGGCAAAGAATAGATAAAACGCGGCCCCCGCAGTGCGGGGGCCGCTGGCTGTCTGCCGGGGATTGCGCTGGCGCGTTTACTCTACGCCCGTGACCTCGTAATCCTGCGCCTCGACGGCGGCTTTGAGCGTTTCGTCGGCCACGTCGGCGCTGAGCGTGACGACAGCCGTGCCCTTCTCGTGGCTCAC
>CADBOK010000239.1 GCA_902796245.1 Oscillospiraceae bacterium
ATCATCGCCATGTTCGGCGGCACGGTCAACGCGGAAACGTTTCGATACGCGCAGGAATACTTCTTCTATATTACGCTCGGCATCCCGTTTTACATGTTCGGGCAGGCTATGAACCCCATTATCCGGGCGGACGGAAGCCCGCGGTTCGCCATGCTCTCCACGCTGGCAGGCGCTGTCATCAACATCATTCTCGACCCCATCTTCATCTTTCTTTTCAAATGGGGCATGATGGGTGCGGCCGTCGCGACCGTTATCGGGCAGGTGGCGACGGCTGCTCTGGCCGTGTGGTATCTGCTGCACATGAAGATCATCAAGCCTGCTGCCTACGACTATGCCCTGCAGGGGAGCGTCTGCGGGCGGACGCTGTCGCTGGGCATCACCAGCTTTCTTTCCCAGATCAGTCTGGTGGCGGCTATGGCGGCCATCAACAATATGCTCCGCAAATACGGCGCGCTGGACGCCGTGTTCGGGCAGGCGCAGTACGCGCAGATCCCGATGGCGGTCGTGGGGATCGTGATGAAGTTCTTCCAGATCGTCATTTCCATTGTGGTCGGCATGGCGGCGTGCTGTATTCCATGCTGGTCTCGGATATCCTGACGTTTGTCCTTTCGGCGGTCATCATTGTGAAAACCTGCCGGGAATTGGCCCCGGATGCGCAAACGGCGTAAACCGCGGCGTCCGCGCGCCCATCTGGGTTTTCGCGCTCGCCGCGCCAGTGCGCAGCTTCTGCATGCAGGCGGCGGGGAAGATCCGCGAGGCGGATTACATCCTCGTCCACCATACCGCAGGCCGCTATGAAAACGCCGCGGCGGAAATGGACGTGCTGCTCGGCCTGAAGCACACCGGCCTGCGCACCATCCAGTGCAGGACCGGGAAATTCAGGACGCTTTGATGCACAAACGCCGCGCCCGGCCGGGCGCGGCGTCTTGCGTTTATATCAGGAAAAATTCCAGCACCAGCACGACGGCGCAGCAGCCGACGGCGACCTGGAACAGATTTGCGCCGAGCCATGCGGCGGCGATGCCCAGCACCAGCGCGGCCAGGCCCGCGACGGGCGAGCTCGTGGCGTTTACGATGGACGGAAAGGTCATGACGGCCAGCGTCACATATGGCACGTAGAACAAAAACGAGCGCAGGAAGCGGCTTTTGATGGGCTTGCGGATGAGCGTCAGCGGCAGCTCCCGGATGAGGAACGACACGGCGGCGCACACCAGGATATACAGATAAATTTTACCGTTCATCCTGAACCTCCTTCTGCTGCTCCGGCTCGTCCTTCACCGGGAAGAGCAGCGCGGCGGCGGACGCGATGAGAATGGTCAGCAAAATCGTCCGCGTGCCCTCGGACAGGGCCTTTGTCAGCGGCAGAACCGTGCACAGCCAGCTGGCCGCGAAGCTCACGGCCACACAGCCAAGCACAACCGGGTTTTTCTTCGACGGCGGGATGATGATTGCGAGGAACATGCCGAACAGCGCGACGGAAAGCGCGCTGACCAGACGCGCGGGCAGGATGCTCCCGGCGGTGACGCCGAGCGCCGTGCCGATGGCCCAGCCGGGGATGGCGGGCAGGAACGCACCGTAGGAATAAAACGGGTCGAGATAGCCGGGGCGCGCGATGGCGATGCCGAACAGCTCGTCTGTCACGTCGTAGCCGACGAGCAGCCGGTGGTGCAGCGGCGTATCGGGCGAGAATTTCTGGCTGAGCGAGCAGCTCATGAGCAGATACCGCGCGTTGGTAATGAGCGTGATAAGCGCCATTTCCAGAAAGCCGCTGTCCGCGGCAATGACCGTAAAGGCCGCGTATTCGCCCGCGGAGGCGTTATTGAGCAGGCTGATGAGAAAGCCCTGAAAGGCGTTCAGACCTGCGTTCCGGGCCGCAATGCCGAGCGAAAACGCCACGGCCAGATATCCGAGCCCGATGGGCACGCCGTCGCGGACGCCGGAGAGAAACACCCTGCGCCGTTCGGCACGCTGTGCAGCATCCATAAGAAAAACCTCTTTTCCGCCCGGTTCATACACCGGGAAATTTACTTTTAGCACAGCTTTTCTTACTTGTCAAGCGCCGACGGCATTTTGACGAAAGCGCGGGGGAACGGGCCGCGCCGTTTGCAATCTGTCCGTTTCTGAACGGCAAATGTACGCAAATCATGCGCACACCCTTGACTTTCCAGCCTGTGTCTGTTATAACATCAGAGTAACAATTTAAAGCTTTTGCACAGTAAAACAGCAAAACGGAAAGAGAGACACAAATGGAAAGAGAACGATTGGGTTCCCGGCTGGGCTTCATCCTGCTGTCGGCAGGCTGCGCCATCGGCTGCGGCAACGTATGGAAATTCCCGTGGATGTGCGGCCAGTACGGCGGAGGCGGCTTTGTCCTCATCTACATCCTCTGCCTGCTGCTTCTGGGTCTGCCGGTCATGACGATGGAGTTCGCCGTCGGCCGCGCGGCGCAGGCCAGCCCCATCCACATGTATCAGAAGCTCGAACGCAAGGGCCAGAAATGGCACATCCATGGCTACGTCGCCTTCTTCGGCAACATCGCGCTCATGGCGTTCTACACCGTCGTCACCGGCTGGATCATCTATTACTTCGTCAAGTTCCTGACCGGCCAGACGGAAAACCTCGGCTTCGTCGCCATGATTACAAATCCCGGCGTCAATGTGACGCATCTGGCCGTGACGGTCGTCGTGGCGTTCGGCATTCTGTGCTTTAACCTGCAGGGCGGTCTGGAGCGCATCACGAAGTATATGATGACGCTTCTGATGGTTCTGATGGTCGTGCTGGCCATCCACAGCGCGACGCTCTCCGGCGCGGCGGAGGGGCTGAAATTCTATCTCGTCCCCGATTTCTCCAAGATCACCGGCACGGTCATCGTCGGCGCGATGAACCAGGCGTTCTTCACGCTGTCCGTCGGCATGGGCTCCATGGCGATCTTCGGCAGCTACATCGGAAAAGAGCAGTCGCTTCTCGGCGAATCGGCGAACGTCATCGTGCTCGACACGTTTGTCGCCATCGTCGCGGGCCTTATCATGTTCCCGGCCTGCTATACCTACGGGCTGGAGGTCAACGCGGGCCCAAGCCTGCTGTTTGACACCATGGCTTCCGTCTTTACCCACATGGCGGGCGGCCGCTGGTGGGGCTCGCTGTTCTTCATGTTCATGGTCTTCGCCGCCATGTCCACGGTTCTGGCCGTGTGCGAGAACATTCTTGCGATGGTGCGCGAAATGACCGGCTGGAAGCGGCCGCTTGGCTGTCTGGTGTGCGGTGCGGGTGTGTTCGTGCTCGCCATCACCACGGCGCTGGGCTACAGCGTGTTTAAATTCCAGCCGTTCGCGGACGGCACCGCGTGGCTCGATTTCTGGGACTTCCTCGTCTCGAACAACATTCTGCCGCTCGGCTCGCTCGTCTTCGCGCTCTACTGCTGCAACAAATTCGGCTGGGGCTGGGACAATTTCGTCGCCGAGGCCAACGCGGGCAAGGGCTGGAAGGTCAAAGCCTGGATGAAGCCCATCTTCCGCTATCTCGTGCCGGTGGCGATCATCTTCATCTACATTTACGGCATGGTCACCTTCGGGTGGAAATAAGAAAATCGCGCCCGCTGCACAAGCAGCGGGCGCGTCAGCGTGTCGAAAAAGTCTTTTCGCCCCGCTGAGGCAGATTTTCGAACTTTGAAAAAGTTCGAAAATCTGGTTGATTGAACGCGAA
>CADBOK010000240.1 GCA_902796245.1 Oscillospiraceae bacterium
GCCGAGCTTTTCGGAATCGCCGGTGCGGGCGTTGACGACGGTGAGGGTATCCTCCATGTCGCCGGAGATGACCTTGAAGTAGGAGTTTTTGCCGTACTGGTCAGCCAGCGTGTTGAACACAAACGCCATCGGGCTGCCGGACGGGTCGAGCTTGAACTCGGACTCGTTGCCGTCCTCGTCGACCTGCGTCATGGGCTTGCCCTCGAGCGGGTTCGGCGCGTACTTGACGAGGTTCGCCATCAGGTTCGTGGTGCCGAGGCCGGTGTAGGCGCAGCCGCAGAAGACGGGGGTCACGCTGCGGTCACGGATGCCGGCCTTGATGCCGGTCTGGAGCTCTTCGGCGGTAAACGGCTCTTCCATGAAGAACTTCTCCATGAGCGCCTCGTCGGTCTCCGCAACCTGCTCGTTGAGCTCGGCCATGTATTCTTCGATCTTGTCGTTGGCGTCTGCGGGCAGGGCAATTTCCTTGCCGTTTGCGTCATATGCCTTCTTCTCAATCAGGTCGACGAGGCCGACGGCCGTCTCGCCCTGCATGATGGGGAAGGTGAACGGAATGACGGAAGCGCCGAACACTTCGCGCAGGGAATCGAGGACGTTGAAGAAGTTGGCATGCTCCTCGTCGAGCTTGGAGATGTAGAACATGGCGGGAAGACCGGCCTTGGCAAGATACTTCCAGCCCTTTTCGGTGCCGACGCCGATGCCGCTCTTGGCGGTCAGGCAGATGAGGCCTGTGTCAGCCACGCGCAGCGACTGCACGATCTGACCGGCAAAGTCGAAATAGCCCGGGTTGTCGATCACGTTGAGCTTACACTTGTTATATTCAACGGGAATGATGGAAGAAGAAATGGAATACTGTCTCTTCTTCTCTTCGTCGTCAAAGTCAGAAACAGTGGTGCCATCGGCGCGCTTGCCCAGACGGGTAATCGCCTTGGTGGTGAACAGCATGCTCTCGCAAAGCGCGGATTTGCCGTCGCCGCCATGGCCAAGCAGGCAGATGTTGCGAATGTCATTGGCAGTATAGCCCATAGTTAAAATTACTCCTTTCTCCAGACGGAGCGCAAGACGGCGCGCTCCGCCCCTCGGCAGTTCTCATTTCGCCGACTCTTAAATTCCATTATATACGAATCCCCATAGGATTGCAATTAGAATCTTGTCAAATCCCATGAAAATCTGCGATTTTTCACGCGCGGCTATGCGCGTCCGGCCAAAAGCCCCGCCAGAAGCCCCGGCAGCAGCCACAAAGCCGTATACAAAAACAGGTTCCAGCACGATGCGGAGAGGCTTGCGCCCAAAAATGTCAGCACAAACATCAGCCCCACGCCGAGGACGCTTCCCGCGATGGCGACGCAGATGGACAAGATCGCCGTACCGCGCAGACCCCGCGCCGCGACGACGCTGCCGGAGAAGCTTGCAAAGCTGCTGCGGGCCATGAGCGCGCCCTGCTTCCCATCCCGAACGGCTTCGGGCGCGGAGAGCGCGGCACGCTCTTCCACGATGGGGAATTCGATGCGCTCGGGCGGGATCTTGTAGCGCTGCTTCAAAAACTGCGGCGTAATCATAAAATCGCGCGTGGCCAGCACCGGCACGAGCGCACCCGCACGCAGCACGGCGGCAAGCCCCGCCCGGACGGATTCCGCCGGGGCGTAGTTCAGGGCGAAAACGGCGGCAAGCTCGCCGTTGACGGACAGATAGACCGCCTGCTTGAGCCGCGTCCCCTCCGGGACGCGCACGCGCATGAGCTTCATGAACGCGATCGAGCCCATGAGGACGATATCGCCCCGGATGGTCGCGCCAAGACCGCCGCTTTCATACCGGCGGAAGGAGTCGACGGAATAGCGCCTGCCGTTCTGGTCGTGCATCATCTGCTCGAACAGAGGCGCAAGACCGCTGCCCGCCGTCTGCACGACGGCGTTGGCGTAGCCGATGACCATGGGAGCGGGACGGCTGCCGTAGAGCTTCATGCCGCCCTGCGTCACGTTCTGGGGCGGGAACAGATCGGCATCCTCAATGATAAGACCTGCCTCGCCGGACAAAATCCGCGCGCCCTGCCAGCCTGCGACGGCTGCGCCGACGCGGTACAGCTTTTTCGCAAACGTGGAAAACGGCTTTGCGTAGGCGATGAGAACGCCTGCGGGGAAGCCTGCCAGCAGCATGGCCGTCCATGACCAGAGAAAGCTCCTGCCGCCGCGCATCGCGGTCAGGATGGATAAAACAAGCGTTACCGCCGTCATGACGGGCGCATAGACACGCATGATGCGGCTGCCCGCGTCCGGCATTTCGAGCTGGACGGCAAACTGCGCGGCGTCGCCCGGCGCGCGGAAGATGCAGTCGTAGCCGTGCCACGCCTTTTCCTCCCGCACAGCGGCGACGGGCTCTTCCATGTTGCCCGCCGCGCGCAGGGACCTGCGCCGCGCCTCATATAATAGGCTCCGTCCCCACAGGGCGAGCAGCAGCAGCAGGGACGCGACCGTGCAGAACGGCGTCCGGCCCTGCGCAACGGCAAAAAACGCATCGACAATCACAGCGCAGAGTGCCGCAAAGAGCATGCTGGTCTGATCGAACCGCAGCCGCAGCGCCTGCATCACGCCGGACAGGCAGATATCATAGCTCAAAAGCGCCTGCGCAAGCAGAAGCCCCAGCATGATCGCGGAAAAGACCTGCGAATACCCGCTGAAATCGCCCACGATGGCGGACGTCGACAAAACCAGCAGCAGGATCGACGCCAGGCATGCCAGCGCGCTCAGCAGCAGGCGCAGCCGGATGCCGGAGGCGGCGGAATAAAACTGGTACGCGGCCTCGAGCGAGGCAAAGGTGTGCTCGGGCTGCTCGGCGGCGCGTTTTTTACGCGCTTCCTTTTTCTGAAAGCGTTCGAGCTGACGGCGGCGCTTTTCCGCCTGCCGCTTTTCGCGGCGCTCGGCCCGTGCGCGCGCACGCGCCTCCTTGGGGTCGGCGGGGGCGGACTCCGGATCCGGCTCGCCCTGATAGGTCCAGACGGCGGGACGCTCCGGCTCGGGCTCGTCCTTTTCATGTACGGGAGAAAAGCGAATCGTGTCCGCGGGCTCTTCCTCGGACGGCTCCTGTCCGCCGGGGCTGCCCGCAGCGGGCGCGGCGAGGCGGACGGTCTCGCCGGGCGCAGTCTCCTGCGGCTCTTCCCGCTTCGTCCAGCCGCCGAACTCGTTCATGATCTCCTCAAGCGAGTATTCCGGCTCCTCCTGCTCTGCAGGCGTCTTGTTCAGTTGTGCTTCGTCCTCAGGACGCCTGGTTGGTTCCATAGTTTGCTCCGTGTGTAATAAAACTGTGTGATGAGCATCTGTGTCCGACGGCCTCAAAACCTCCCCTTGTCGTGCCCCGCACGATAAAGGCAGGTGCATTTGCGAAGCAAATGACAGAGGGGATTTGCTGCATATTTCAGAGTGCTCCGAAATTTGTGACGTTCGAATCCCCTCAGGCCCTTCGGGCCAGCGTCCCTACCCCTTTTGGCCCTTCGGGCCATTTCCCCCTGACAGGGGGAATCGGCCCCTTGTGCCCAAGGGGAGCCTTTAAACCGCTCGGCTAGCGGCGTGATATAGTCTATCCCCGCTGACGGACGGCCTCGTACAGTAAAATTGCAGCGGCGTTTGAGGCGTTGAGGGATGAGATATGGCCGCGCATGGGAATACTGACTTTAAAGTCGCACGCTTCGGCTACAAGGCGGCTCATGCCGTCGCCCTCATTGCCGATGACGATGGCGGCCGGGCCCTTGAGATCGGCCTGATAGAGCGCCATATCGCCGTCAGCCGCCGTGCCGAAGACCCAGACGCCGGCTTTCTGCAGCTCCCGGAGCGTGCTGACCAGATTGGCCACGCGCGCCACCGGCAGATATTCCAGCGCGCCCGCCGAGGCCTTTCCCACGACAGCGGTCAGGCCGACGCTGCGGCGCTTCGGGATGATGACGCCGTGCGCGCCCGCGCATTCCGCCGTGCGGATGATCGCGCCCAGATTGTGCGGGTCGGAAAGCTCGTCGCAGACGACGATCAGCGGGGCCTCGCCCCGGCTCTTCGCGCGTTCCAGAATCTCGTCGACCGTCGCGTAGGCATGCGCCGCGACCATGGCGATCACGCCCTGATGCGCACCCGTGGCCGAGAGCTGGTCGAGCTTGCGCCGGTCGGTTTCCACGACGGCGGCTCCTGCTTCCCTTGCCATGGAGGCCAGCCGTGCAAGGGCGCGGTCGGTTTCTCCGGCGGCGATGTAAAGCTTATCGATGGGACGGCCTGCGGCAAGCGCCTCCTGTACGGCGTTGCGGCCCTCGAGCATATTTTCGGCGGCCTCCGCAGGCTCCTGCGCACGGCGGGCAGGCGGGCGGCGGTCGTTCCGGTTCCATTTTTTCTGTTCCATAGTTTCTCCAGCTTCCGATTGAACTTGTCATAATCATTCACAATATAGTATAACAGCTTCTTTGGGAAACCTCAATCCCAATCTCACAATTCACAGAAAATTTACCGGCCCGCCGTCTGTTCTTTCTTGTAAATGCGGGACGGGTGTGATAAGATTTGTAACAGAAAAAAACCCTACTAAAATTTCCCACGTTTTCACAGAAGGAAGGTGCGTTTTTTGAATAACGACCCAAAGAACAAAAAGCCGCAGGACAACAAGCCGCAGAACGGTGACGATGGGCGGCAGGGCCGCCGGATCGTGTTCCTGATGGTCGCAGCGCTCGTCGCGACGCTGCTCATCAATACGCTCTATACGAGCATCGCCAATGCGTATCTGTCGGAGATCACCTATAACGAATTCCAGGACTATCTGGACAAGGACCAGATCGCCGAGCTGGAATTCCAGTCCGACCGCATGGTCATCCTGACGCGCGACGAGGCGGAAAAGCCGTCGTCGCAGCAGCGGCTGTACTACACCGGCTATATCCCCAACGTCACGAACGACGATCTGAAGGCGCGGCTCGACGCGCAGGGCGTGGAATACAACACCGAGATCGTCGAGCAGGCCAGCCCCATCGTGACCTTTATCGTCACGTGGCTGCTGCCGATTATCATCATGTACGCGCTGTTCAGCCTTCTCATGCGCAGCATGACCAAACGCATGGGCGGCGGCATCGGCGGTATCGGCGAGAGCAAGGCCAAGGTCTATATGGAAAAGTCCACCGGCGTCACGTTTGCCGACGTCGCCGGTCAGGACGAGGCCAAGGAATCGCTCGTCGAGATCATCGATTTCCTGCATAACCCGCAGAAATACGCCGCCATCGGCGCGAAGCTTCCCAAGGGCGCGCTGCTGGTCGGCCCTCCGGGCACCGGCAAGACGCTGCTGGCCAAGGCCGTCGCGGGCGAGGCGAGCGTCCCGTTCTTCTCCATTTCCGGCTCCGATTTCGTGGAAATGTTCGTCGGTGTCGGCGCAAGCCGCGTGCGCGATCTGTTCCAGCAGGCGGCGAAGGTCGCCCCGGCCATCATCTTTATTGATGAGATCGACGCCATCGGCCGCACGAGAGATTCCAAATTCGGCGGCAACGACGAGCGCGAGCAGACCCTCAACCAGCTGCTGGCCGAGATCGACGGCTTTGACTCGAGCAAGGGCGTTGTGATCCTGGCCGCGACGAACCGGCCCGAGATTCTCGATAAGGCGCTTCTGCGCGCGGGCCGCTTTGACCGCCGCATCATCGTCGACCGGCCGAATCTCGCCGGGCGCTATCAGACGCTCCGCGTGCACACGAAGAACATCAAGCTCGCCGAGGACGTCGACCTGCACAAGATCGCGCAGGCGACCGCGGGCGCGGTCGGCGCGGA
>CADBOK010000241.1 GCA_902796245.1 Oscillospiraceae bacterium
GGTATTATTGGCAGCCTCGGCATTGGGCATCGCGTATCTGATTAATTATGGCGCCTACGCGGACGGCGGTGAGCAGGTGCGCCAGATAGCGGAAAATAATCTATTACAGCAGACGAGCCGCGACGGCTGGGCGGCGCTGCACGCCTGGGCCGAGGACGATACGGTCTCGCGCAATCTTCTCCGTGATCGCTATGACCCGCTCACCTCCAACATCTACTTCAAACTCACGGACAAAGCCACCGGCGAGATCCTGTTCAGCACCGGCGCACTGAATAAAGACGATTATTCCGGCAAGGCTTCCGCCTATTACCAGCAGGACATGACCACTTTGCTGAGCGACGGCAGCGAAGTCACAGCGGTCTATCAGGCATATCTCAAAAGCCCGCTTGCCCCGCGCGATTCCGCGCTGTACGTTATGACATGGGTCGAGCGGCTGATCAGCGCACGGTATCTGCTGATCGCGCTGGCTGTGCTGCTTCTTGCGGTCTGCCTGTTCCTGTTCATTTTTCTGCTGTGCTCGATGGGACATAAAGACGGCGTGGACGGCATCTACCAGTGCTGGCTCAATAAAATTCCGCTCGATCTGTTCCTTGCGCTGCTTTTCGCGCTGTTCTTCGCATGGGCGGCATTCCTCAGCGATATCTGGTATATTGATTCCTGGTATTACATCCTTCTCGCTTTCGGCGCTGCGGCTCTGGTGCTGACGCTCGTTCTGAGCGTCGCGGGCCGGGCAAAGGCGCCGGGGTTCTTCCGGAACACGGTCATTTACAAGCTTTTCTTGCTGATTTTCCGGACGCTTGGCCGCATTCCGATGGTCTGGCGGACGATGCTGATCTGGGTCTGCTGGTGCTGTGTCGATCTGTACCTCACGTTCGGCAACAGCTACCGGTATGATTCGCTCCTGCCAGCGCTTTGGGTGCTTTCGCGCATTGTGCTGACTGCTGTGATCCTGTATCTGGCTTCCAGTCTGAAAATCCTGCAAAAGGAAGGACAGGCCATTGCCGACGGCCAGACCGATTACAAGGGCAAGCCCATCCCCCGCTGGCTGCCGGCGCTCAAAAAGCATGAGGAAAACCTGCAAAGCATCCAGCTTGGCATCCAGAAGGCCGTTGACGAGCAGACGCGGGCCGAGCGCATGAAAACGGAGCTCATCACGAACGTTTCGCACGATATCAAAACCCCGCTGACGTCCATTGTCAATTACGTCGATCTGCTGGAAAAAGAGGATATTCAGCCGGAAAAGGCAAAGGAATATGTGGATGTTCTGAACCGGCAGGCCGCACGGCTCAAGAAGCTGACGGAAGATCTGGTCGAGGCATCGAAAGCATCCTCCGGCAGCCTCCCGGTGCATCTGGCGCCGACGGACGTGAACGTGCTGCTGAGCCAGCTGGCGGGCGATTACCTCGAAAAGCTGGAAGCAGCGCAGCTGGAGCCGATCTTCCGCCCCGCGCCGTCCCAGCCGGTCATTCAGGCCGACGGACAGCTGCTGTCCCGTGTGCTGGGGAACCTGTTCTCGAACATCTGCAAATACGCCATGCCCGGTACGCGCGTGTATTTTGAGAGCGCGGCGGACGAGAAAACCGTTTCGATCACGTTCAAGAACATCTCGAAATATGAGCTGAACATCCCGGCGGAGGAGCTCATGGCGCGCTTCGTGCGCGGCGACCGCTCGCGCCACACGGAGGGCAGCGGTCTGGGATTGTCCATCGCGCAGAGCCTGACCGAGCTGCAGGGCGGCGCGTTCCGCATCGAGATCGACGGGGATCTGTTTAAGGCCGTCGTGACGTTCCCGCAGGGCGGGGAGAGTGCATAAAGCGGCAGTATAAAAGCCTCCCCTTGTCATGCTCCGCATGATAAGGGGAGGTGGCATTTTCGAAGAAAATGACGGAGGGGATTTGTTGCAGATTCCAAAGTGCTCCGGAATATGTGACGTTCGAATCCCTTCAGTCAGCTTCGCTGACAGCATTCCTACTCCTTTTGGCCCTACGGGCCATTTCCCCCTGATAGGGGGAATCGGCCCCTTGCGCCCAAGGGGAGCCTTTTGGGGGCTTGATACAAAAAACGGGGTGCGCCGGTTGGCGCGCCCCGTTTTGGTATTGGAGATTACAGCTTGGAATAGGCAACAGCGATCTTGCTTGCGGCGTGGGCGTTGTTGTAGGCCAGCTCGAGGTTGGCGGCGAAGGACTTGCCTTCGGTCATGTCCTTGATGTGCGCGAGCAGATACGGCGTGATGGCCTTGCCGTGGATGTGCTCGGCGTTTGCCTGTGCAACAGCCTTGTCGATGATGGCGTTCATGTAGTTCGGATCCATCGCATACTGCTCGGGGATCGGGTTGCCGACGACAGCGCCGCCCTTGAGGCCGATGTCCCACTTGGCCTTCATGATCTTTGCGACTGTCTGCTCATCCTTGCAGTTGTAGTCGAGCTTGAAGCCGGAGGTGCGGCAGTAGAACGCGGGCAGCTCGTCCGTGCGCAGGCCCAGAACGGGAACGCCCTGCGTCTCGAGATATTCCAGCGTCAGGCCGAGGTCGAGAATGCTCTTCGCGCCCGCGCAGACGACGCAGACAGGGGTATTGGCCAGCTCCTGCAGGTCGGCGGAGATATCCATGGTCTTTTCCGCGCCGCGGTGAACGCCGCCGATGCCGCCGGTGGCGAAGAAGCGGATGCCCGCCATGGAGGCGATAATCATGGTGGTCGCAACGGTGGTCGCACCGGTCATGCCGGTCGCCAGATACACAGCCACATCGCGGCGGCTGACCTTGCCGACGCCCTCTGCCTTGCACATGACAAGCAGCTCTTCGGCGTTCAGACCGACCTTCAGCTTGCCGCCCATAATCGCGGTCGTCGCGGGGACAGCGCCCTCGGCGCGGACGATCTCTTCGACCTTATGCGCGAATTCCACATTCTGCGGATAGGGCATGCCGTGGCTCAGAATGGTGGATTCCAGCGCGACGACGGGCTTGCCCGCGTCGATGGCCTCCTGAATTTCAGGGGTAACAGACAGATAATCCTTCAGATTCATATGAATAACTCCTTTCAGATGGGTATACAGGTTCAGATGCGGTGCGCCAGCAGAATTTCTTCGAGCAGCGGAACGCTCATGTTCGGGTTAATTGTCCGCTCGTGCGAAACGGCGGCGATGCCTGCGGCCATGGCGTAATCCAGCGTCTTCTCGACGCCGAAGCCGTGGAGCGTGGCATACAGCATCGCGGCAGCAAACGAATCGCCCGCGCCGGAGGCGTTGACCATTTTCGCAGGCCGCAATTTGCGGCGCAGGACCGCGCCGGTATCATCCATGTACAGACAGCCCTCCGCGCCGAGGCTGACGAACAGCCGCTTGAGGCCCTTGTTTAAAACGGCCTCGCCCGCGCGTTCGAGATCGCTGTCGGACCGAATTTCCATTCCGGCCAGAATCTCCAGCTCCATGCGGTTGGGCTTGGCGGTGTGGAACCGGCCGATGAACGGCGCGACGACGCGCGCATAGGCGCAGGAAACAGGGTCAACGCAGACGATCTGGCCGGGGGTACAAATGTCCAGCAGCTGCAGGAGCGTCTTTTCGCCCATGCAGGGGTCGCAGGTCACGACCTTTGCGCCCTGAATCAGCGCTTTTTCAGACGGCAGATACGCCTTCGGCATGTCCTGCTGGACGATGCGCATGTCGGACATGCCGACGAGCATATCTCCGTCCGCGTCCAGAATGGACAGGTACATGGAGGAAGCCGCGCCCTTCGCCTCATGCAGGTGGGAAGCGTCGATCCCCGCGTCCTCGCAGGAGCGGCGGATGAACGCGCCGAAGGTATCGTCCCCCACGCAGCTCAAAAGCTTCACGTCCGCGCCCAGCCGCGCGAGGTTTTCGCACACGTTGCGCGTCACGCCTCCGGCCGACAGGCTGATGTGGCCGGGGTTGGAATCACGCAGATGGATGGGCGCAAGGGACGCGCCGTTGAGGTCTGCATTCGCAGCGCCGACGCCGACGATATACGGCTGTTTACCCATAAAAACGCCTCCTCTTCTCTGGTGAAACTGTATCATAGCGAATCGCCCTCAAAAAGTCAAGAGCAAAAATATGTACGTTTTGTGAACCTTCGCGGGCATAGAAAAACCGGGCGCGCCGGAATGGCGCGCCCGGAAAAAGCCGGTTCAGCGGGTGAGGAAGAACATGAGGGCGAAGAGGATCGTGATGACCCAGGTGCCGGCGTTGACTTCCTTGATCTTGCCGGTGAAGATCTTGATGAAGACATAGGAGATGAGGCCGAAGGCGATACCGTAGGAGATGTTGTAGGTCAGCGGCATGAACGCAACGGTCATGAAGCCGGGAACCGCAGCGGTGGGATCGTCCCAGTCGATGGAGCGGACGTTCGCCATCATGAGAACGCCGACGTAAATGAGAGCCGCGGCGCAGGCGTAGGTCGGGATGAGCTGCGCGACAGGCGCGAGGAACATCGCGATGAAGAACAGCGCAGCGGTCGCCATGGAGGCAAGACCGGTGCGGCCGCCCTCGGCAACGCCGGCAGAGGACTCGACGAACGTGGTGACGGTGGAGGTGCCGCAGACAGCGCCGCAGCAGGTGGCGATGGCGTCAGCCAGCATGGCCTTGTCCATGTTGGGGACGTTGCCTTCCTTGGTCAGCATGTTGCCGGCCGCGCAGGCGCCGTACAGCGTGCCAAGGGTATCGAACATATCGACCATGCAGAATGCAAGCATGGTGGTGAGGAACATTACAATGAAGTTGCTCATGCCGTGCTCCGCAATGTACGGGCTGAAGTCAAAGCCTTCGGTGAAGACCTTGCCGAACGCCTGCGTGCCGAAGTCCTTGAACGCGCCGAAGAAGTCGGAGGTCAGGTTGGGAGCGACAGCGGTCGCATAGAAATCGGGAACAGTGATGAGGCCGATGACGTAGTAGAGGACTGCGCCGCCGAGCATGCCCCACAGAACAGCGCCCTTGACCTTCTTCTTGGACATTGCGCCGATGGCGAGGACCGCGATGATGGTCAGGAGCATCGGGAAGATGCTGGCCCAGGTCGCGGAGCCGGAGAAGATGTTGAAGGAGGCGAGGTTGACGAGCGTTGCGCCGTCGTCCACGACGATACCGGCGTTCTGCAGGCCGATGAACGCGATGAACAGGCCGATGCCGGCGGAGATCGCGGTCTTGACGGCGGCCGGGATGGCGTCGAAGATCATCTTGCGCAGGCCGGTGACGGTCAGCAGGATGAAGACGATGCCGTCGACCAGGACGAGAACCAGCGCGTTCGCGTAGCTCAGGCCGAAGGTGAAGCAGACGGTGTAGACGAAGAAGGCGTTCAGGCCCATGCCGGAGGCCTGCGCAAGGGGCAGGTTGGACAGGAGGCCAATGAGGACCGTGCCGATGACGGCAGAGATGGCGGTCGCGATATAGATTGCGCCGTAGCTGACAGTGCCGAGGCTGGAGAACATACCGGCGTTGACCATCAGAATGTAGGCCATCGCCATGAAGGTCGTCACACCAGCCATGATCTCGGTGCGCACGGTCGAGCCGTGTTCCTTCACTTTAAAGAAATTGCTCATGTAGGGAAACCATCCTTTCTTTTCTCGCGGGCAGACAAATTTTTTCAGTCCGCCTAACTTTCTGACAGCTTAATTATAGAGGAACGCACATATAAATACAACCGTCGACACCAACAAAAAAGTTCACGGAAAATTTACACTACTGCACAAAAAATATGTTGTTTTCGTCAATAGCGAAAAAATCGAAGCAGAAGAAGGAATTGACAAGCCGCCGCTTGGCCGGTATAATATTTTTTGGGGTAGAACCCGACGCATGAAGGATATGAAGGAGAAGATTCTGCATGAAATATAGAATGAACATTGCCGGTCTTGACCGGGATCTGCCGCTGTGCAAGGTATCCGACGATCTGTACATCGGCGCGTTCGTCATGTTCGGCGACGCGGAGATCACCGTCGCCTGCGCGCGCGAGCTGCTGGCAAGAGCGCCGAAGGACTACGATTATCTGCTCACGGCCGAGGCCAAGAGCATTCCCCTCATCCATGAGATGGCCCGCCAGTCCGGCGCGAAGGAATACTTTGTCGCCCGCAAGGGTCTGAAGGTCTACATGCCCCGCCCGCTGCACGTGACGGTCCGTTCCATCACGACGCAGCACGATCAGGATCTGTATCTGTCCGGCGAAGAGGCCGACAAGATCCGCGGCAAGCGCGTGCTGATCGTCGACGACGTCATTTCCACCGGCGAATCGCTGCGCGCGATGGAAGAGCTGGTTGAAAAGGCAGGCGGTACGGTTGCGGGCCGCATGGCTGTCCTCGCCGAGGGCGACGCGCAGGCGCGCAAGGACATCGTCTACCTCAACAAGCTCCCCGTCTTCAACGCTGACGGCACGGTGAAGGAATAACGGCGCACCCCGGTTCGCTTATCTGGCCGAAATTACAAATTTGAGAGAACTTTGCAAAAACGAAGGAGCGCTCCCTGAAAGGGAGCGCTCCTTCGTTTTAAACCAGCATCAGCAGTGTTCCGCCGACGACGGCTGCAAGGCCGAGGGCGGATTTTTTCGTCAGCTTTTCGTGGAACACGAGCCACGAGAACAGAATCGTCACCAGAATGCTCAGCTTGTCGATGGGCGCGACGACGCTCGCCGGGCCGTCCTGCAATGCCTTATAATAGCACAGCCAGCTTCCGCCCGTAGCCAGGCCGGACAGGCAGATAAACCCGAGCTCGTTTTTCGGCACCGCGCGCACGAGCTTTCCCTTGCCCGTGACGAACACCATCATCCACGACATCACGAGCACCACGCCCGTGCGGATCGCCGTGCCGAGGTTCGACTCGACGCCGGAAATGCCGACCTTGCCGAGAATGGAGGTCAGACTTGCGAACACGGCGGAGCCCGCCGCGTACAGAAGCCAGCTTGCGCCGGACTTTGCCGCGCCGTCCGACTGCTTTTTCTCGATCATGAGATACGTGCCCGCCGCAATCAGCACGATGCCCGCGCCCTTCGCAAGGCTCAAAGACTCATGCAGGAAAATGACCGCGAGCAGAATGGTCAGGACCGTGCTGGATTTGTCGACCGGCACGACCTTGTTGATATCGCCGATCTGCAGCGCACGGAAATAGCACAGCCAGCTCGCGCCGGTCGCAAGGCCGGACAGGATCAGAAACAGCAGCGTTTTCCCGCTGATTGCGGAAAGCTGTGCCTGCGAGCCGACGATGAATACCATCAGCCACGAAAAGGCCAGCACCACGATCGTCCGGATCGCAGTCGCGACCGTAGAATCCGTCTTCCGGATGCCGCACTTGGCCAGCACCGCCGTCAGTCCCGCAAACAGGGCCGAGCCGAACGCATAGAGAATCCACATAGTCCCACTCCTTCAGAATATGAATTGACGGCCCGCCGAGGCAGATTTTCGAACTTTTTCAAAGTTCGAAAATCTGGTTGATTGAACGCGAAGGGGGCTCTTTTCCCCCTTCACTCTTCCCCTGCTGCTCTATCATCCAACTGCTTTCCATCGTTTTTTGACAGTCTCCGACGGCCCGCCGAAGCGGGCCGTCTCCTATTCTAGCGCGTTTCTGTCAAAATTCAAGCTTTTTCAAAAATTTCGAGCCGAATCAGATATTCACATATAATGATATTTTTTCCGCTTCGCAAGCAGGAAGCTCACGGAGAGAAGCGTCGCGAAGACCTCCGCGACCGTGATGGCATACCAGATGCCGTCGACGTCGAAGATCAGAGGCAGGATGAGCACAGAGGCCGTCTGGAACACGAGCGTCCGCAAAAAGGAGATCACAGCGGAAATGAGCCCGTTGTTCAGCGCCGTAAAGAACGACGAAGCAAAGATATTGAACCCCGCAAACAAAAACGCGAACGAGAACAGCCGGAACGCATGACACGTCAGCGTATAGAGCCCCTCGTCATATCCGACGAACAGCTTCGCCAGCGGCGCGGCCAGCAGTCTTGCCAGCAGCGTCAGCACTGCGCCGGAGGCGCACATCAGCAAAACGCTCTTTTTGAGCATGTTTTTGAGCTCGGCGTGATTCTGCGCGCCGTAGTGGAAACCGACGATGGGCGCGCAGCCGATGGAGTAGCCGATGTCGATGGCGATAAAGATGAACTGCACGTACATCAGCACGCCGTAGGCCGAGACGCCGTCCTCGCCGATATATTTGAGCAGCTGAAAGTTATAGAGCATGCTGACGATGAACGAGGAGATATTGCTCATCAGCTCGGACGAGCCGTTGCCGCAGGCGTTCAGCAGCGGCCGCAGCTCCAGCCGCGTTTTGACGAGCCGGAGTCTGCTTGAATTCGGACGCAGGAAATAGACCAGCGGGAACAGCCCACCCACGCACTGGCTCAGGCCCGTCGCAATAGCCGCGCCCGCGATGCCCCAGCGGAAGACCGCGACGAACAGCGCGTCGAGCGCCATATTCGTTACGCCTGCCGCGACCGTTGCAGCAAGGCCCAGCTTCGGCTTTTCCGCCGCGATCAGGAAGCTCTGGAACACGTTCTGCAGCATGAACGCGCCTGTAAACGCAGTGACGATGCGGCCATAGCGCACGCAGTCGTCCAGCATCTCCGGCGTCGCGCCAAGAAACCGCGCCACCGGCCGCATGAACGCAACGCCGATCACCGAAAGCAGAACGCCGAGCAGCGCCGTAAAGAGGATCATCATGGAAAAATAGCGGTTGGCCTCCTCCTGCCGCCCCTCGCCGAGCGTCTTGGACACGAGCGCGGTGCCGCCCGTGCCGATCATGAAGCCGATGCCGCCCAGCACCATGATGAACGGCATGACGAGATTGATCGCCGCGAAGGCCGTCTTTCCGGCGAAATTCGAGACGAACAGCCCGTCCACCACGCCGTAGATCGACGTGAAGATCATCATGACGATGGACGGAAAGACAAACCGCAGCAGCTTTTGATACGTGAAATGATCGGATAATTGAATTTGCTTTTTCATGGGGTTATTTCTGTGCCGCCTGCTCCGGCGGCAGTTCTCTTTTTTTCAGTTGTTGCTCGAGCAGCGCGCGGAAGCGGCCGGTCAGCCGGATGAGCGCGCCGCGCTCGTCCGGCGTCATCGCGCGCAGCGCCGCGGCCTCCGCCTCCGGAATGCGGTCGACGCGCGCGCGGGCAAGCTGCTCGCCCTTCGGCGTCAGCCGCACGAGCTTGCTGCGCTGGTCGGCGCCGGATGAAAGCGCAAGATAGCCCTCCGCGACAAGCTTTTTGAGCGCGGAGTTGACCGTCTGCTTCGGCTCTGCCAGAAACTCGCAGAGCCCCGCCTGCGTAAACGATCTGTCCTCCACGCGCAGCGTGTAGAGAATCCAGAACGCACACTCCGCCATGCCGCAGTGCTTCGCGGCGCCGCGGTAGAGATCGTCGAGCTTCTTCATTTCCACATTATAAGCCATCAGTGTCTGATGCGAGATCGTATCCATTCCGGTCCCTCCTGACTGTCCGAAATCAGACCGTCGAAGTATAGTCCGATTTCGGATATTTGTCAAGCATTTTTTATATGGTGAAAAACATGCAATAAAAGGGCTTGACAGTGTAACAGTGTTATGCTATTATACAGTCCGTAACAATGTTACGTAACACTGTTTCAAAGGAGGCTGCCTATGGATGAGGATCTGATTTCCAAAAAAGAGCTGCTGGAGCGCTATGGGATCTCGTATGGCGCGCTGTATCGCTGGAAGCGGATGGGCCTGATCCCGGAGAGCTGGTTTCTGCGGCGCTCCACGCCGAACGGGCAGGAGACCTATTTCCACACGAAGCAGATCTGCCTGCGCGTGGAGCGGATTTTGGAAAGCAAGGAGCGTGTCTCGCTCGAGGCGCTGGCAGCGGAGCTGGCCGGACAGAAGCAGGCGTCCGCCGCAGAGCGAAAGCTCATTCTGGAAACGAAATACGGCTCGAAAACCTATCCCCTCGACGAGCTTTTGCATCTGTATCTGATCGAGGGCGAACACAAAATTGATATTCTGGAGCATCTGAAGGAGGAAGTCTTATGAACGAACACATCGATATGAAAATTTCCGGCTCGAGCACGATGCCGGGCGGCGAATACGGCAGAGTCTCGATCAGCGGCGCAGGCAAGGTGCAGGGCAGCCTCAAATGCGAGGAACTGCACTGCTCCGGTGCGGCGAAGGTCCATGGCGACGTGGACTGCGCGGGCGAGTTGCGCACGAACGGCGCAGGTAAGGTGGACGGAAGCGCCCGGTGCGGCAGTCTGTCAGCCTCGGGCGCATTTTCCGCGCAGACGGTACAGGTAGAGGGGCTCGCATCCGTCTCCGGTTCTTTACGGACAGAGCAGGCGCTTACGGCGGACGAGCTCCGTGCGTCCGGCTCTCTGGAAGCCGGCAGCGTCCACTGCCGGGCGCTCCGTTCCTCCGGCTCGTGCCGGGTCAGCGGAGACGTCGAGGCAGAGACGGCGGTCTTGAGCGGTGCAGTAGAGATCGGCGGACTTCTGAACGCGGAGACGGTCGAGATCTCGGCCAACCGCGCGGTGCACATCAGTGCCATCGGCGGCGGAACTATCCGCGTCCTGCAGAAGGACACGGCAACGGTCCTCGGTATCTTCCACACAAGCCCCGGCTGTGCGCGCATCGGCTCGATCGAGGGCGACAATATTGAGCTGGAGAATGTCGAGGCTGAGATCGTCCGCGGCAAATACGTCCGCATCGGGCACGGCTGCCGCATCGGCACGGTCGAATACGGCGAAAATCTGGAGGCCGAGCCCGGCACCGTCAGACAAAGCACGCAGACCGGTGCGAAATAAAATAAGTATCAAATCCGCGGCAAATTGTAAATATTTCTTAACTTTCTGGGAAAAGGTTTGATTCCTGCGTCGATGTGTGATAGAATGCGTTTATATGTGATTTTTATGATACTGGAGAGATTCGATGTCACAGGTCAAACTGTTCAGCTCTACCGGCGGCGCGCGCGTAGCAAAGCGCTCCGGACGGGCGAAAAAGCAGAAGGTCAAGAAGCCCCTGAAGACGCTTGCCATCTGGCTGCTCGTCATCCTCTGCCTTGAAGCGCTGTACTTCTTCTGCGTATATACAAACAACAGCTTCGTCAAAAAATGGCGGACGATTTACATCAACACCGCAATGGACACCATGCGCCACCAGTGGCTGGCGACCTATTTCATCCCCAAGGACGTCATCGACGAGGTGCGGTATGAATACGGCCTTGTCAGAACCGCGACGGTCGGCGTGGAGTCCAGCTCCACCTGGGGCAAGAAGACCGACGCCGCCGGAACGGACACCCCGTCGGATCCGGATGCCAACGTTACACACATTGATCCCAACGTCACGCATGAGTCGGACACAAAGGACGATACCCTGACGCCCGAGGAGCAGGAAAAGCAGGCGCAGGAGAACTTCTACTCCGTCTTCTGGGAGCTGGACCGCACGTCTATGGAGGCGTATCTGGCCGAGCATCCCGACACGCTTGCAAACGGCTGGGACCATATTTACATCAACGAGGCAGGCTTCGACGACGGGGGCACGTCCATCCAGTCCATCTTCGGCGAACAGGTGCTCGCCATCGACGCCAAAGACGGCGTGCTGCTCCTGCGCATTTCCGGCAAGGGCTACCGCGGCGTGCTGGCCGTGGGCAAGGATCCGTCACTTCTGTCCATTGAAATGGCCACGACGCTCGGCACCGCCGGACAGCTCTCCGGCGAGATCGCCTCTGCGCACAACGGCGTTCTGGCCATGAACGCCAACGGCTTCCTCGACCCCAACGGCGGCGGCAACGGCGGTCTGCTCGCGGGCTATACGATGTCCAACGGCACGGCTTACGGCGACCATTTCTCCGCCTACGCCTACAAGCGCATCGAGCTGCACGAGGACAACCTGTTCTACATCAAGGACGCACTGTCTCCCGTCAGCGAGGACTGCACCGACGCGGCGGAATTCACCCCTGCGCTCATCGTCGACGGCAGAAAGATCATGGACGATTACTGGACCGGCGAACAGCCGCGCGCCTGCATCGGCCAGAGCGAGAAGCACGAGATTCTCATGCTGGTCATCGAGGGCCGGTACCCGCTCGAGGGCATCCTCGGCACAAGCGTCAACAACTGCTCCGAGATTCTGCTGCAGCACAAGTGCATGCAGGCTATCAACCTCGACGGCGGTTCGAGCGCGATGCTGTGGTTCGACGGCGAATACGTCACGCAGTCGTCGTCCTCTCCCCTGCGCTACACCGGCGGCCGCCCGCTGCCGAACGCATGGGTCTATAAAAAAGCACAATAAGAAGCATACGAAGCCCCCGGCGTTTGCCGGGGGCTTCGCTGTGCATAGAAATTCCGTTTCTGCAAAAGCTGTCACTGAGGTGACGCTTATGGCAAACGATGAAAAATTCCGCTACGATCCAACGCCCATGAATCATGAATTTCCCGGCCAGCCGGACGACTGCTTCGACATGGTCAATCAGTACGGCACGTATAACATCCAGAAAACCGCAGACACCGACAACGTCTACCCGGCCATCGCGCAGGGCATGCCGAAGGTCGGCCATTTCGCGCGCCGCAGCAAGGCGATGTTCGATCTGGCGGGCGGAGAGGCGAAAAAATGAGCACGAAGCGGCGGAGCGCGATGCGCTCCGCCGCTTCGGTCCGTGTTATGATGGTTCGTTCGGCGTGGCAGACTGGGTACCGTCCGGCTGGGCGGGCGTTTCTTCGGGCGCTTCAGGCTCGCCGGGCTCTGTCTCCGCAGGCGGCTCGGGCTGCTCTTCCGCGGGCGGCTCCTCTTCCGGAACCGGCGCCGGGCAGGCGGGCGTCTGGGGCTGATCCCAGTAATACTCGCCGGTCATATCCTCGTCATAGCGCAGCCGGAGCGTTCCGCCGCCGAGCAGATCGCGCAGAATATCGACGTGGCAGTAGCCGCCGTCCAGCTTCACAATGTTCCACCAGTAGCTCTCGCTGCCGCGCATGCCGCTGACGGTCTGGCAGGTGATTCCCGCTTCGTCGCACAGCAGCTGCCAGCTCTGCGCCATGCTTTTGCTGTCGGCGATGCCCTGACAGAGCGCGGAGTAAATGGGCGTCCGGCTGCTGCCCTCCTGATACGGGAAGCGCTCGGCCAGATACGTAAACAGCAGCGCGGCCTTTTCCGTTTCGCTCGCACAGTAGCGGACGTAAATTTCCGCTGCGCGCAGACTCTCGGTCACGGCCTGCTGCATGCTCCGCAGCTCGAGCTTGGAGGCCGGATAGTCGAAAACCAGCTCCACAATGCGGTTGCGCGCATCCGCAGGATAGGACGTGACGGTCAGTTCAGGCTGCGCGGCGTGCTCTTTCAGATGCGCGTCGCAGTACTCCTGCACGAGCGCCTCATAGTCGGGCTTGCCCGGATAGGTCGCGTAGAGCGTCAGATGATCGTCGTAATTTTCCAGTGCGCGGCACAGCAGACGGTTTGCCTCCGTTTCGCCGCCCACATATTCGATTTCGTCCAGCGGCGTGAGCACGTCGCGGAACGTGATATCGATTTTGATCTCATAATAGGCGACGATGAGCGTGCAGTCGTGCGTGATATAGTCGATGGCGTAGGCGCCGATCGGGTCCTCACGCGCGATCTCGTAGACAGCATCCGGAAGATCCTCCTCCACATCGCCGGAATACTGGTTCGTATGGATCACACCGTGCTCCACGCCGTTCTGCACAAGCGTCCGCAGCGCGTTTTTGAGCGTTTTATAGTCATAGACCGTCAGCACGTCGCTCTGCTTCTCGGTCTTCGTGTCCGCGTTATGCGGGGTCACGAGCGTATAGGAGGACGGAACCAGTCTGCTGCATCCGCACAGGGCCGCGAGCAGCAGCAACGCAAGCAGGCCCGTTATCAACCAGCGCTTCAAAGCAGTCCCTCCCTGCCGTTATAATTCCTCGCCCGCGCCGCGGAAGCCCTCGCCCAGAACCTGGTGCGCGGGCAGCAGGATGACAAATGCGTCGGGGTCGATTTCACGCACGATGGATTTGAGCTCCGGCAGCTCCTTCTGGCGGACGGCCGACATCAGGACGGGCCGGGGATTTCCGGTGTAGCTGCCGCTCCCCTCAAGCACGGTCGCGCCGCGGTCGAGCCGGGCGGCAATCTGCGCGGAAACGGTCTGATACTGCTCGGAAATGATGAGTGCAACGGTCGAATGATCGAGTCCGTAGAGCAGCTGATCCATCACGAACGACGACGCGGCCAGCGGCAGCGCGCTGTAGAGCGTCTTGGAAAGATCACGGAAGACGATACCGGTCAGCGTAATGATGAACAGGTCGATGGCCAGCATGACCTTGCCGAGGCTGGCCGAGCGGAAGCGGCGGCGCAGGAGCTTCGCCGCGATATCGGAGCCGCCCGTCGTCGCACCGGACAGAAATACGAGACCGAGGCCAAGACCGACAAGAATGCCGCCGTAGAGGCTGTCAAGCAGAACCTCCGTTTTGGGTGCGGGGATGAACGCGAACAGGTCGATGAACGCGGAGCTCAGGAGCATACCGGCCAGCGAGCCGAACAGGAATTTTCTGCCCAGCTTGCGCGCGCCGAGAATGAACAGCGGCACGTTCAGAAGCATGGTCATCACGCCAATCTGGCCGAAGCCCAGAAGCTCGCGCAGCACCATCGCAAGGCCGCTCATGCCGCCGACGTTCAGACTGTTCGGCTCGAGAAACAGATCGAAGCCGAGCGCGAAAATGGCGCAGCCGAGAGTGATCTTCCACCCCATCTGCCAGATGGTTTTGAGCGTTTCACGTTTCAAACCGTCGTCCTCCCCTATTCCCTGTCGGATATCAGATATCCAGCTTCATCTGCGTTTCACCGGTATCCTCCTCGCGGATGAGCGCACCGGCGGCAGGCAGTGTCCGGGCCGAGTAGCGGCCCACGTTGGTGATCGATGTTTTTTCAAGCTCCGCTGCCGATTCAACGGCTGCCTTTCGCTTGAGGCTCATCACGGCGACGCCCTGCGTGGCGCGCGTGGTCTTGGCGGCGAGCTGGGCTGTAGAGAATACGAGCACACGCCCGTCTGTCGCGCGGACGGCGATCTGCTTTTCCTCCGGCAGATCGATGACGGCTTTCAGCGGGCTCTTGTCGGAATACGCGCCCGTCAGCCGCTTGCGGTTGGACTTGGTATCGTAGCAGCTCATGGCGACCTTCGCCGCCTTGCCGTTTTCGAAGACGAAGAGCAGGTTTCCCTCGTACTTGCCGGGGAACAGGACCGTCAGGAAGCTCTCGCCCTCGTCGAAGCCGAGCTTGCCGGGCAGGAAATCGCCGAGCGCGGAGGCCTTTCCGTCGGCAAAATCGGAGATGCGCGTCTTATAGACCTGATATTTGTCGGTAAAGACCAGCATTTCCTCGCTGTTCTGCGCCGGACGGGTCAGGAGCAGGCCGTCGCCCTCCTTGAATTTCTGCTCGCCGGACATGCGCAGCGACTGCGCCGTGATCTTCTTGAAATAGCCCTCGCGGGAAACAAATACCGTGACGGGATAGTCGTTTTCCGGCTCGTCGTCCGGCTCCTGCTGGAGCTCGTGGTCATAAACCAGCGTGGTTTTGCGCTCCCTGCCGTATTTCTGCGCAACCTGCTCAAGCTCCTTGCAGATCAGCGCCTGCACCTTCTTTTCGGAGCCCAGCGTCGCTTCGAGGTCGGCAATCTCCTTTTCAAGAGACTCCGTCTCCTTCAGACGGTTCAGGATGAATTCCTTATTGATGTTGCGCAGCCTGATTTCCGCGACGTATTCCGCCTGCACCTGATCGATGCCGAAGCCGATCATGAGGTTCGGGACGACCTCCACGTCGAGCTCGGTCTCGCGGATGATGCGGATGGCCTTGTCAATATCGAGAAGGATTTTGCCGAGGCCCTTCAGGAGGTGCAGCTTGTCCTTCTTTTTGTTCATCTGGAAATAGAGCCGGCGGCGGACGCATTCGGTGCGCCAGGCCGTCCACTCGGAGAAAATTTCGCGCACGCCCATCACGCGCGGCATACCAGCGATGAGAATATTGAAGTTGCAGCCGAAAGCATCCTGCAGTGTCGTCGTCTTGAACAGCTTCTGCATGAGCTTGTCGGGGTCTGCGCCGCGCTTTAAGTCGATGGTGAGCTTGAGGCCGTTCAGGTCGGTCTCGTCGCGCATGTCGCTGATTTCGCGGATCTTGTTGGCCTTGATAAGCTCGGCGACCTTGTCCAGAATGATCTCCGTGGCCGTCGTGTAGGGGATCTCGTAGATCTCGATCATGTTCCCCTCTTTGACATAGCGCCACTTTGCCCGCAGGCGGAACGAGCCGCGGCCCGTCTCATAGATCTGCTGCATCTGGGCAGGATCGTAGAGAATTTCGCCGCCCGTCGGGAAATCCGGGGCCGGAAGCGTGTCGAGAAGCTCCGCGTTCGGGTTTTTGATGAGCGCGACCGCCGTCCGGCAGACCTCGGCCAGATTGAACGAGCAGATATTCGACGCCATGCCGACGGCGATGCCCATGTTGGCCGAGACCAGCACGTTCGGGAACGTCGTCGGGAGCAGGACGGGCTCCTGCATGGAGCCGTCGTAATTGTCGACAAAATCAACGGTATCGGCGTCAATGTCGCGGAACAGCTCGGCGCAGATGGGCTCGAGCTTTGCCTCGGTGTAACGCGAGGCGGCGTAGGCCATGTCGCGCGAGTAGACCTTGCCGAAGTTGCCCTTGGAGTCGACAAACGGATGCAGCAGCGTCTCGTTGCCGCGGGCGAGGCGGACCATTGTCTCATAGATGGCCTGATCGCCGTGCGGGTTCAGCTTCATGGTCTGGCCGACGATGTTGGCGGATTTGGTGCGGGGCTTCGTGAGAAGGCCCATTTCATACATGGTATACAGGAGCTTGCGGTGCGACGGCTTGAATCCGTCGATCTCCGGAATGGCGCGCGAGACGATGACCGACA
>CADBOK010000242.1 GCA_902796245.1 Oscillospiraceae bacterium
AGCGCTTTTTAAATCCCGCCCGCGTGACCATGCCGGATATCGACATGGACTTCGGCGACACCAGAAGAGGCGAGGTTGTCGACTATGTCCGGCAGAAATACGGCGAAGATCATGTGGCCCAGATCGTCACCTTCGGCACCATGGCGGCCCGAGCCGCCATCCGCGATGTCGGCCGCGTGATGAATTTCACATTCGCTGAGACGGACGCCGTCGCAAAGCTCGTGCCGACGACGCTTCACATCACGCTCAAGGACGCGCTGAAGCAGTCCCCGCAGCTGAAGCAGATGTACGACGGCGACGCGCGCGTCAAGGAGCTCGTCGACACGGCCATGGCGCTTGAGGGCATGCCGCGCAATACCTCGACGCACGCAGCGGGCGTGGTCATCACCAAGCTGCCGGTCTACAACTATGTGCCGCTCGCCACGAACGACGGCACCATCGTCACGGAATACACCATGACGACGCTCGAGGAGCTCGGTCTTCTCAAAATGGACTTCCTCGGCCTGCGCAATATCACGGTCATCGACGACGCCATCCGCGATATCCGCAAGACAGAGCCGGATTTCTCCATGGCCCGTATGACGGACAACGATCCCAAGGTCATGGATATGCTTACGCAGGGAAGAACGGCGGGCGTGTTCCAGATGGAATCGACCGGCATGACGGGCGTGTGCATGGGCCTGAAGCCGCAGTCGATCGAAGATCTGTCCATCATTGTCGCGGCTTACCGCCCCGGTCCGATGGAGTCGATCCCGCGCCTGATTGCCTGCAAGCAGGACCCGTCGCTTGTCAAATACAAGCACCCGATGCTGAAACCCATTCTCTCCGTCACCTACGGCTGCATCCTCTATCAGGAGCAAGTCATCGAGATCTTCCGCAAGCTCGCTGGGTATTCGCTCGGACAGGCGGAAATGGTGCGCCGCGCCATGAGCAAGAAAAAGGTCAAGGACATTGCAAAAGAGCGCGGCGCGTTCATCCGCGGCGACGCTTCGCGCAATATCAGCGGCTGCGTGGCAAACGGCATCCCGGAGGACGTCGCGGAGGCCATCTACAACGAGATGTACGACTTCGCGAATTACGCCTTCAACAAGGCGCATTCCGTCTGCTATGCCGTAATCGCCTACCAGACCGCGTGGTTCAAATGCTATTACCCGCGCGAGTATATGGCGGCGCTCATGACGTCGGTCCTGGGAAGCTCGGTCAAAATTTCCGAGTATATCGCCGAGTGCCGCGCGATGGGAATCGAGCTGCTGCCGCCGGATATCAACGAATCCAACGACAACTTTACCGTCGTGCCGGGCGGCATCCGCTTCGGTCTGGCCGCAATCAAAAACATCGGACGCGGCTTTATCCAGAAGGTCATGAACGAGCGCGAGCAGGGCGGGAAATTCACCAGTCTTGAGGATTTTACCTCCCGCATGTATGGGACGGACCTGAACAAGCGCGCGCTGGAAAACCTCATCAAGGCCGGCGCCTGCGACGGCTTCGGGCTCAACCGCGCCCAGATGCTGCGCATTTACGAGCTGGTGCTCGACGCTGCCGCCAGCCAGAAAAGCAAAAATGTCGAGGGACAGATGGGGCTGTTCGATCTGCTGTCCGGCGAGGACAGCGCCGCTGTCATGCCTGCCGTGCAGGCGCCGGATATCCCGGAGCTGAGCGCGCAGGAGAAAATGAGCATGGAAAAGCAGACGACGGGCCTGTATCTGTCCGGCCACCCGATGGACGAATACCGGCCGCTGCTGCGCGGCATGGACGTCGTGCCCATCGGTGAAATTCTGGAGTGCTTCGAAAACGGCGAGGACACCTATCAGGACGAGCAGATCGTGAACATCGCCGGGATCGTCGAGGCGGTCAAGATGAAGACCACACGCTCGGGCTCCATGATGGCGTATGTCACGGTGGAGGATGACACGGGCTCCATGGAGCTTCTGACGTTCTCCGCGATTCTGGGCCAGTACGGCTCGCTGCTCTATGAAAACTCCCCGGTTATTCTGAACGGCCGCATCTCCGTGCGCGATGAAAAGCCGCCGCAGATGGTCGTGAACCGCGTCATGCCGATCGGGGACATGCAGGATCTCGACGCCGCGCAGGCTGCCCGTCAGGCGGCGGCGCAGGCGCATACTGTCTATCTCAGAATCGAGAACTCCGCACAGCCCTCTGCAAGAAAAATCCCGCCCATTCTCAAAATGTTCCCGGGAAAAGCGCGGGTCGTTCTTTATTTCGCCGATACCGGCGCAAGGATGGGCGGAAGCTGCGCGCTGGATGAGCGGCTGCTCCGCGAGCTGCGGGAACAGCTCGGCGAGAAAAATGTTGTGATAAAGTAGGCCTCGTTTTTTACAAATTCGCTACACTTTTGTAACCTGACATGTTATACTATAAAGAGTTGAAAAAGGAGTGGGGCCGATTGCGCGGAAAAAGAGCGGGGCTTGCGCTGCTTGCCGCGGCGCTGACGCTGCTGCTGTCCGGCTGCTTTGTCAAAACAGTCGATGAACTGTATACGCTGCCGCGGCATTCTGATGAATATGACCGGCTGGAGCTTGTGATCGAACAGCTTCTGAACAGTCAGAACGCTTCTTATGCCGCGCCCGTATCCGGCGTGAACCAGCAGTCCGTGCAGCTGGCTGATCTTGACGGCGACGGTCTGGAAGAGGCAATCGCGTTTCTGAAAACGGCGGGGGACAAGCCGCTCAAGACCTGCATTTTCTCCCGCGCAGACGGCGATTACCGCCTGATGGACGTGATCGAGGGCGACGGCACGAGCTTTGCCAGCGTGGAATATGCGCAGCTGACAGACCGTCCGGGCGCGGAGCTTGTGATCGGTCGGCAGCTGTCCACCGATGTGCTGCAGTCGCTCAGCGCATATTCCTATGCAGACGGCCATGTGGCCGAGCTGATGAGCGCCAACTATTCGCAATACCGCACGGTCGACTTGGACGGTGACGGACAAAAGGATATTTTCATCCTCCGATTCGATGCCGAGCAGCCGCACGGCATTGCGGAACTCTACCGATGGAAGGACGGCCAGCTCGAACGCGAGCCGGAGGCCTATCTGACGGACGGCGCGTCCGCAGTCAAGCGGATTCTGACCGGAAGCCTGACGGCAGAGGCTCAGGCTGTCTTTGTATCGAGCGCATATGAAGAAAACGCCCTCGTAACCGACGTATTTGCGTTTCAGGACGGCACGTTCCGGAACCTCACCGCGCGCGAAGCGGAAAGCGCCGTTTCCACCGTCCGCAGCTACTATGTCTACGCTTCGGATATTGACGGCGACGGTCTGATCGAGCTGCCGCAGATCCTGCCGCTCCCGGCGGCGGAGGGCTCCGAAGAGAATGACTCTGCAATCAGCTGGTACAACCTCGATCTGGACGGACACAGTCTGCCGAAGCTGACGACGTACCACAGCTTTTCCGGCGGCTGGTTCCTGAAGCTTCCGGACACGTGGCAGAACCAGTTCTGCATCACGCGCGGCACAGAGACAGACGGCGTGCGCGGTTATGAATTTTCGCAGTGGAAAAACGGCCGCCGTGCGGATCTGATTTTTACGATCTACGCATTTTCCGGCGAAGACCGGAACGAAGCTGCATCCGCCGACGGCCGGTTCCCCCTGGCGGAAAAGGGCGATATCACCTATGCGGCAAAGCTTGGAACAGGAAAGTGGGCTGACGCACTGTCGGAGGACAGGCTGAGAGAGATGTTCCACTTTATTCATATCGACTGGAATTCGGGAGAGACGTGAGGAGCGAAAAGCATGAAAAAGGTTTTGATTTTGGAGGACGAGGTCAGCATCCGGAGCTTTGTGGTCATCAACCTCAAGCGCGCCGGCTATGAGGTCGTGGAAGCCGGGACAGGAGAGGAAGCGCTGGAGCTTCTGAAGTCCAACCCGGACGTCGGCGTCGCGATCCTCGACATTATGCTGCCCGGCATCGACGGGTTTGAGGTCTGCCGCAGCATCCGTGCGACGGATAAGAAGATCGGAATTATTATGTTAACTGCAAGAAGTCAGGAGATGGACAAGATCACCGGCCTGATGACGGGCGCAGACGACTATATGACCAAGCCGTTCAGCCCTGCGGAGCTGACCGCGCGTATCGACGCGCTCTACCGCCGCATCGACTCAGACGGCTCGTCCAACCAGATTGAGCTCAAGCACGGCCCGTTCGTTCTGAACACGCGCAACCGGACGCTCGACAAGGACAGCCGCCGCATCAGGCTCACGCAGGTCGAATACGCCATCGTGAAGCTGTTCATGCAGAATCCGGGACGGGCGCTTTCGCGCGAGGATATCCTTGCTGCGGTCTGGGGCCGCGACTATGACGGCGAGCTCAAGATCGTCGACGTCAACATCCGCCGCCTGCGCATCAAAATCGAAGACGACACCGCGAATCCGACCTACATCACGACTGTCTGGGGCTTTGGCTACAAGTGGGGCGCATAAGGCGCAGGGTGAGGCCTTTTGAAGAAAAAGAAACGCCTGTCCGGCATTGAGCGGCGCTGGTTCGTCAATAATGTGGGCGTAATTATGCTGCTGGTCGCGGCCTGTGTACTCGGCGTGGTATTTTCCATGGCGGCGTATTACGACACCAATCTCCGCTCCGGCCTTGAAAACAAGGCCAAAACGACGACCGATTTTTTCAGCAACTATATTTCGCAGAGCTATAAGGAATATTACCAGTCCTGCATCAAATTCGCACAGACCTTTGAGGAAAAGGATAAGCTGGAGCTGCAGTTCATCTCCGCGAACGGAAAGCTGGTGGCATCCTCCTATGGAAAATTTGCCGGACGCTCGCCCTCGACGCCCGAGATCCAGCAGGCGATCGACAGCCGCCAGATCCGGCACTACAAGGGCAGAAACCCGCTGACAGGCGAACGCATCCTTGCCGTTTCCAGCCCGATGATCTATACGAACGGCGAGGTGATCGGCGTTCTGCGCTATGTAACGAGCCTGCGCAACGCGGATCTGCAGATCCTGATGATCGCGCTGATTGCCGTGACGATCGGCCTGCTTTTCATCGGCTCGATTTTCTTCCTGAGCAGCTTTTTTATCAAGTCCATTCTGGTGCCTGTTTCCCAGATCAACGCGACGGCCAGGCGCATCGCCGCAGGCTCCTACGGCGTGCAGATCCCCGGTCAGTATGACGATGAGATCGGCGAGCTGGTCAGCACCATCAATGATATGTCCGTCAAGATCGGACAGGCGGAGAAAACGCAGACGGAGTTCATTTCCTCCGTGTCGCACGAGCTGCGCACGCCGCTCACCGCCATCTCCGGCTGGGGCGAGACGCTTCTGACGTCCGAGAATCTGGACGCGGAGACACGGCGCGGCGTCGTCATCATCGCGCGCGAGGCCAAGCGCCTGACCGGCATGGTCGAGGAGCTTCTGGAATTCACGCGCATGCAGGACGGCCGTTTCACGCTCCATGTCGAAACCGCCGATATTCTGGCGGAATTTGAAGATACGGTCTTCATGTACGGCAACCGGCTCAGGCAGGAGGGCATCTGCCTGCACTACGACGGCTGCGACGAGGATATCCCCGAAATCCCGTGCGACGTTGCGCGCATGCGGCAGGTTTTTTTGAACATTCTCGACAATGCGGCCAAGCACGGCGGCGAGGGCAAGCGCATCACCGCCTCCATCGGTATGGACGGCAGC
>CADBOK010000243.1 GCA_902796245.1 Oscillospiraceae bacterium
CAGGAGGACAAGCCCTGGGAGCCGATGGAGGAGAACACCATTGCCGACTCCATCTCCGTCGGCGTGCCGCGCAATGCCGATAAGGCCCTCATGGCCATCCGCGAATCCAACGGCATCGCCGTCAACGTAACGGACGAGGAGATCCTCGCCGCGCAGAAGCTGCTGGGCCGCACCTGCGGCGTCTTCGGCGAGCCCGCCGGCGTCACCGGCACTGCCGCCGTCAAAAAGGCCTGCGAGCTGGGTCTGATCGAAAAAGGCGCGACGGTCGTCTCCGTCGTGACCGGCAACGGCCTGAAGGACGTGGCAAACGCCATCAAGTCCGCGGGCGAGCCCATCAACATCAAGCCCGACCTCGACCTCATGGTCGAAGAATTCGCCAAGAGAGGCGTCACGGTCGAATAAGTCTGAACCGCTGAAAACCCCCGGACTGCGTGCAGTCCGGGGGTTTTACGTATATCAAAGCCTCCCCTTGCAGGGGGAGCCGGGGTACAGTGTCAGCGCAGCGTCTCGAAGCGCTTTACACCGCGGGTCATGAGCCAGCAGGCGGTGAGCGCGTACAAAATCGCCATCAGCGCCAGAATCAGGCCGAGGGCGGCCGTCGCCGGCATCAGCTCCGCCAGCAGGAAGAAATAGAGCGCGCCGACCGCCACCACAAAGCCGAAGGCAAGCAGCATGCTCAGCAGAACGCCCGCGCCCTGCTTCGCGGCCTGCGTTTCGTTGATCCAGTCGAGGTTGCAGTGGCGCAGGTCTTCCACCAGGCCGACGTTCGCCGTCAGCAGCACGAACATCAGCTGACAGGCAAGCAGCAGCGCCGTCTCTGCGGCGGAAACACGCAGCACCAGCGCGGCGGCAAGCATCATAACGAGCGCCGGCGCGACGGCCAGCGAATTGGACAGATTCAGCTTCGCCTGCAAAATCTTTTTGGTTTCGACCGGCATGGAGCGCACGATCCAGTAGCTCTTGCCCTCCAGCGACACCGAGGACGCCGTAAAGAACACCATGCCGGAAATCATCATCCCGGCCAGCAGCAGAATCGGCGCAGCCGCGGCACGCAGATCCGGGATTGCGCTCAGCGCCGCCAGAAGCTCCCGCCGTTTGACCACGGCCAGAACCGCCAGCACCAGCTCGAACACGAGGCCGAGCCCGGCGTTAAGCATATAGCCTGAGCTGCTGGTCAGCCGGGCAAGCTCCCGGCGATAGAGCGCCGCGTCCTGCGAGGACGCGCGCATGGCCTTTTTCTCGTACCGCACCTTGACCTGTCCGCGCCGCGTGGTGACGATGCGGATAAAGCTGCGATTCAGCAGCACATAGGCCAGCACGAACGGCAAAACCGTCCACAAAAGCGTCAGCCCGAGGTCTGCAAGACTCCCGTCCGCCGCCGCTCTTCCCAACCAGACGAGCGGAGCTGCCGAGCCGAGCGCGCCCGCAATCACCGCGCCGTTCGCAGCCAGCTGCGTGACATAGCTGTTCATGCGGAAGCAAAACAGGAAATACGCCAGCATGAACACGACCGAGATCACCATGGTCACGGCGGTCGTATTGCGCATATGGCTGGTCACGAGCGAGACAAGCCACGCGAACAGGCAGCTCACCGCCAGCGAAAACAGCGGCAGCGCCAGCACGATCAGGACAAACGCCAGAATGCAGGCCCCATTCACCGCGCCGTATTGCAGCCACGAAACGAAGACCGGCAGCGCCACGACAAGCTCAAACACGAAGTTCATGGCCAGCAGCGCCGCCATACGGCTGAGCAAAATCATGCCGGGCGGCACGGGCATGGACAGCAGCAGCTCGTTGTCCTTGGCTTCAAACAGCTGGGATTTGGCCGTAAAGACGCTGCCAATGAACATGAGCGCGAAGGCCATGATCGCAAACATCGCAAAATACAGCCAGCCGAGCCCCACCGGGAAGAACGCGGCGGCAAGCTGGGAAAACGAGGTATAGAACAGAAAGACGAACGCGCAGAAGCAGTAGAGCATCAAAAACGCATAGCCGACGGCCTTGCCCTTTGTCTGGCTCTTCCGCTTCCGGCTCTGTCCGGTAAACGCGGCAAGCAGCGCCGCCATGCGGATGCGAAGCAGCGTTTTAAGCATCCTTCTCACCCTCCAGCTCCAGGAACACGTCCTCCAGCGACTGGTCTCCCTTGACCTCGTCCATCGTGCCGGAGGCGATGAGCCGGCCCTGCTTGATGATGGCGACCTTGTCGCAGAGCTTTTCCGCGACCTCCAGCACGTGCGTGGAGAAGAAGATCGCGCCGCCGCGGTCGCAGTGCTCGCGCATGATGCCCTTGACCTGATAGGCCGCCGTCGGATCGAGGCCGACGAAGGGCTCGTCCATGATGATGAGCTTCGGATCGTGGATGAGGGCCGAAATAATGGCCAGCTTCTGCTTCATGCCGTGCGAATAGGCCGAGACAGGCTGCGCCAGATCGCCGGTCAGGTCAAACAGATCCGCGTATTTTTCGATCCGCGCCTCGCGGTCTTGCTTCGACACGCCGAAGATATCGGCCACGAAGTTCAGATACTTGATGCCGGACAGGAATTCGTACAGATCCGGGTTGTCCGGGATGTACGCCAAGGTCTGCTTGCAGCCGAGCGGATCGGCCTTGACGGATTTTCCGTCTATGTAGATTTCCCCCTGCTCAAACTGCAGAATGCCGGCGCAGCTCTTGATGGTCGTGGTCTTGCCCGCGCCATTGTGGCCGATAAAGCCGTAAATTTCGCCGGGCCTGATATGCAGGCTCAGGTCGTCGACCGCTTTTTTCTCTCCGTAAATCTTCGTCAGATGCTCAATTTTCAGCATCGTATCTACCCCTTTCGAATTGGATATCCTTCAGACGCTCCGTTTGGGCAAAAGTTCCCATGTGCCTATATCATAACAGATTTTTTCAGTTTGTACAGGCCAACATTTTAGCAGTCATATCGCATGACTGCTAAAATTCACACTCCGTTCATACAAATATGCAGAATTGTTCACAGGCGGAGCTTATCATGTGACTTGTAAACAAGAGATGAGCGAGACGCTCAGATCGAGTTTTCAGACATCATATATAATAAGACTCAAGGAGGTCTTTTCCATGTTAGTACCGTATGCACGTAAAAATCACGCTGTTTCCAATTTCAATCCGTTCCACGACTTTGACGAGCTGGAGCGCGCATTCTTCTCCGACAACGCCCTGGGCGAGTTCAAGACCGACATCCAGGAGGACGGCGACAGCTTCGTTCTGGAAGCGGATCTGCCCGGCTTCAAGAAGGAAGACATCCACGTCGACATCGCCGACGACCGGCTGACCGTCTCCGCCGAGCGTCATTCCAACTACGAGGACAAGGACAAGAAGGGCAATTACCTCCGCTGCGAGCGTTCCTATGGCTCCTACGCCAGAAGTTTTGATATCTCCGGCATCGACGCCGCAGGCATCAAGGCTGCATATTCGGACGGCGTCCTGCGCGTGACGCTGCCGAAGCAGAAGGAAGTCCCCGCCTCGTCCAGACGGCTTGAGATTGAATAACAGACACGCAAAAACCCCCTGCCGGAGCAGCCACTCCGGCAGGGGGTTTTTCGTGGATGCAGGCCGTACCAGCAGCGGCCGGGCTCCGTCCGACGGACGGGCAGCCGCGAATTCGCCAAAGTCCTGTAGGGGCCGTTGCCCACATCGGCCCGTTTGGCAACTGCGAATTTGCCGAAAATCTCGTAAAAAATCGGTCGCAAATTACAAAAAGAGTTTTTCCTTGACAACCGTATCGTCGACCACAAAAGGCTTTGCTGCGGTCATTCCATTCGGGCCAGATCCTCGAGCGTGTAACTGCCGAGGTATGCGGCGATGGTGCGGTCGAGGCCCTGCCACAGCGGGAGCGTGCGGCAGTTTTTCGCATTGTCGCACTGCTGTCCGCTCTCCAGACACGTGACCGGGGCCAGCGTACCCTCGGTCAGAGACAAAATCTCAAACGCAGTATACTCCTTCGCGGGCCGTGACAGACGGTAGCCGCCGCCCTTGCCGCGCACGGCGTCGAGCAGCCGCGCCTTGCTCAATACGGCCAGAATGCTTTCAAGATACTTTTCCGATATCCCCTGCCGCGCGGCAATCGTCTGTAGGGGGATATAGCCCTCGTCCGCATGCTCGGCCAGATCGATCATCACACGCAGCGCATAGCGGCCCTTGCTGGAAATCATCATCGTGGATCCCTCGCTTTCTTTTAACCTACTATACTACAGGGTAAAAGGTTTATCAAGTCGGAACCTGCAATTTACAATCAATTCTTTTTGTGATATAGTAATTGAAGTATCGATTTGGAGAGAACGCGACATGACGAAGGATCTGACCCGGGGAACGCCCTGGAAGCTCATTTTACAATTTGCACTGCCCATTATGGCGGGAAACCTGCTGCAGCAGCTCTATAATACTGCCGACACCATCATTGTCGGCAATTTTAACGGCCAGCAGGCGCTCTCCGCCGTCGGGGCCTGCGCGTCGCTGACCGCCCTGTTCACGGCGCTCGCCATCGGCTTTTCCATCGGCGCTGGCGTTCTGATCTCGCAGTATTTCGGCGCCTCGCGCGAACAGGAGCTGCGGCAGTATGCCGCGACGGCCATCGTGCTGATGCTGGCGATGGGACTTTTCATGTCGATCATCGGCGTCGTGAGCGCGAGATTTCTGCTCGAGCGCGCACTGGGGACGCCGGAGGCGCTTTTGCCGCTGACGCTTCTGTATTTCCGCATCTACGCGGCAGGACTGGTGTTCCAGTTCGGGTACAATATCGCCGCGGCCCTTCTGCGCGCGCTGGGCGACAGCAAGGCGACGCTGTATTTCCTGCTCGTCTCGTCGGTCCTGAACGTCGCGCTCGACCTTGCGTTTGTCGCGGGACTTGGAATGGGCGTGGCAGGCGCGGCCGTCGCGACCGTCATTTCACAGATCGCCTCCTGCGTCATCGGCTTTGCGTATATGCACCGGAAATACGCGCTTCTGCGCTTCTCGCTCCGCGATCTGCGGCTGGATGCGAAGACGGCGGCCCGCATTTTACAGGTCGGCGCGCCGATGGCCATCCAGCAGTCCATCGTCTCCTGCGGCTTCCTGTTTCTGCAGCGGCTGGTCAATCTCTACGGCGAGAGCATGATCGCGTCCTACACCGTCGCGAGCCGCATGGAAAACATTCTGATGATCCCCATCCTCGGCGTGCAGAACACCATGGCGACCTTCGCGGGCCAGAACATGGGCGCGCAGCGCCCGGACCGCGTGTCCAAAGGACTCAGGCAGGGCGTGCTCGTCTCGCTTTCCATGACGCTCGTGCTCTGCCTGTGCCAGATCTTCGGCATTTCGCTTATCATCCGCGCGTTCCAGCTGGACGAGGCCGCGGCGGCCATCTGCCGCCTGCACCTGTTCAGCTCCGCCGTCGCGATCCCCATTTTCGCGGTTTATTTCCCGGCCAACGGCATGTGTCAGGGCGTGGGTGAGGGCTTCCACGCCACGTTTTTCGCGCTGCTGGCGCTGGGTCTGCGCGTGATCTTTGCCTATGCGCTGCACAATACGTCCCTGTTCGGCTATACTGCCATCTGGTGGAGCCAAGCCATGGCGTGGACGGTGACGCTCCTCGTCTGCTACGTGCATGTGTTCCGGGGCAAATGGAAGAATAAATCTCTGATCTGATGTGGAGGAACCGATATGCAGCACCGCTTTTTTGCGCTCATCTCCCGCATGCGCTACATCGGCCGCTGGGGCCTGATGCGCAACACGTTTGAGGAAAATATTCAGGAGCACAGCCACATGGTCGCCGTGCTGGCGCACGGGCTGGCTGTAATCCAGCGGGACATTCTCGGACAGCCCGCCGATCCCGACCGCTGCGCCTCCGCCGCGCTGTTCCACGACGCATCGGAAATTCTGACGGGCGATCTGCCCACGCCGATCAAGTATTATAACCCCGAAATCCGAAAGGCCTACAAGCAGATCGAGGCCGTCAGCTGCGAAAAGCTGCTGGCACTGCTGCCGCCGGAGCTGCAGGAGATCTACCGCCCGCTGCTGTTTGAATCCGACCCGGACGTCGCCCGCATCGTCAAGGCGGCAGACAAGCTTTCGGCGTACATCAAATGCGTCGAGGAGCTGAAGGCCGGGAACTCGGAATTTGAGGCCGCGGAGAAGCAGACGCGGCAGGCGCTCACCGATATGCAGCTGCCGTGCCTCGATTATTTTCTGGCGCATTTTCTCGACAGCTTCCGCCTCACGCTCGACGAGCTGGAGTAATTTTGACAAATCCGTCAAATCCATCGTTCAGAATTGCCAAAAGTCGCACAAAACTCACAGTTGTAATTTCGCGGCCGCGCCGCTATAATGTCCTCCAGTGAGTTTACGAAAGGAAGTGCGCGCCATGACGATTCTCAAAACGCCCGTCAGCCGTTGTGCTTCCGTTTTTGTTTTTGCCGGGGAACCCGTTGTTCCGGCGTCGTATTTGTTTTTGCAGAAGGAATTGTGAAGCTGGTATTTCCGGTTTTCACAATTCTTTTTTTATGCACGCATACGGCCCGGGCCTCCCGCAAAAACGGCGAAGAGAAAGGAGAACACCATGGGAAAAAACAAAATTCCGGAAACCGGCATCTATGATGCCAGACAGCTCGGCAGAGGCAGAATGCTGCTGCTCGGCTTCCAGCACATGTTCGCCATGTTCGGCGCAACCATCCTCGTCCCCATCCTGACGGGCCTCGACGTTTCGAACACCCTCCTGTTCGCGGGCCTCGGCACGCTTCTGTTCCACCTCATCACCGGCGGCAAGGTCCCGGCCTTCCTCGGCTCGTCCTTCGCCTTCCTCGGCGGCTACGCAACCATCGCTCCGATGCTCGACGGCAACCAGCCCAACCTCGCGATGCTGCCCTACGCCTGCTTCGGCGTAGCCTGCGCAGGTCTTGTGTATGTCATTCTGGCCGGCCTGTTCAAGGCCTTCGGCGCGAAAAAGGTCATGCGCTTCTTCCCGCCCATCGTCACCGGCCCCATCATCATTGCCATCGGCCTGAACCTCTCCTCCTCCGCCATCAATAACTGCACCGGCAACTGGTGGATTGCCATCGCCGCCATCCTCATCGTCGTCGCCGCAAACATCTGGGGCAAGGGCATGATTAAGATCATCCCGATCCTCCTCGGCGTCATCGGCTCATATCTGCTGGCCGTCATCTTCGACGCGGATGTCCGCGCAAACCTCGTCGCCAACGTCTCCGCCGCCAAGTGGTTCGCGCTGCCCATCAAGATGGAGCAGACCGTCTTCGGCCTGTTCGCCTCCGGCAACGTCGACACCCACATGCTCCTGACCGCCGTCATCACCATCGTCCCGCTGTCGCTGGCCACCATGGTCGAGCACATCGGCGACGTGTCCGCGATCTCCTCCACCTGTAACCGCAACTACATTGAAAATCCCGGCCTGCACCGCACGCTGATGGGCGACGGTCTGGCTACCACGCTGGCGGCCCTCTTCGGCGCGCCCGCCAACACGACCTACGGCGAAAACACCGGCGTTCTGGCGCTCAGCCGCATCTATGACCCGCGCGTGATTCGCATCGCGGCAGTTCTGGCCATGCTCTTCTCCTTCAGCCCGAAGTTCGCGGCCGTTATCTCCTCCATGCCCGGCGGCACCATCGGCGGCGTCAGCCTCGTGCTCTACGGCATGATCTCCGCGGTCGGCGTCCGCAACGTCGTCGAGAACAAGGTCGACTTCACCAAGTCCCGCAACGTTCTGGTTGCGGCCCTCATCCTGGTCCTGTCCATCGGCATCAGCTACTCCTCCGCAGGCTCCCTCCGGCTCGGCGCCATCAGCCTCTCGGGTCTGGCCGTCGGCTCTATCGTCGGCATTGTCCTCAACGCCATTATGCCCGGCAAGGACTATGTCTACGGCGAAGACAAGCAGGGCGACGAATCCGTCAACTTCATCGTCCAGTAAGCAATCCAACAAAATACCGCCGCAGCCCGGCTTCGGGCTGCGGCGGTTTGCTTTTGCTTTTTACTGCTCCAGAACGGCGCTTTCGCGGATGCGCTTCGTGACCTTGGCAAGCAGGATGCTGTATTCCACGGCGGCGGCAAACGTGTCGTCGTAATACGGCTGCAGCTCCTCCATCGTCATGTGGTTCGTGCGGCAGATCTCGCTGAGCGCCTGCGCCACGTCCTCCTCATGCGCATGCAGCTCCTCCGCCTGCGCCACGCGGCGGACAAGCGCCTTGATGCGCACAGCTTCTTCCGCGCCGGGCCGTGCGTCCTCGCGCAGCTGCTCAAGCGTGGAATTGGAGAATTTGCAGTAATCGTCCAGCGTCAGGTTGTTCTGCGCCAGCTGGGCGGACATGGTGTCCAGCTGCTCCTCGACGGCTTTGCTGATCTCGGCGGGGTCGGGGGTAAAGTCCTCCATGGTGTCCGCCGCCTGCCGCAGCAGCCGGTCGCGCAGCTCAAGCTCGGCGCGCTCCGCGTAATAATTTTCGAGGCTCTTGCGCATATTTTCGCGCATTTCTTCCATCGTTTCGCACTGTCCGACCTCTTTCGCGAACACATCGTCCAGCGCATAGGGCGCGGTGGTGCGGATCTCGTGGATATGGCAGCGGAATTCCGCGTCCTTTCCCGCCAGCTCCGGCGCGTGATACTGGGCCGGGAACGTGACGTGAACGGTCACATCGTCGCCGGGGTTCTTGCCCAGAAGCTGCTCTTCAAAGCCGGGGATAAACGTATTGCTGCCGAGCACGAGCGTCTGCTTTTCCGCCGTGCCGCCCGCGAACTGCTTCCCGTCCGCAAAGCCCGCGTAATCGAGCACCAGCTCGTCTCCGTTCTGCGACGGACGGTCAAACACCGGCGTCCTGCGCTTGCTCTGCTGCTGCAGCCGCACCAGCTGCCGGTTCACCTCTTCCTCCGTCACGTCCACATGTTCCAGCCTGGCCCGCAGGCCGAGATATTGAAATGCCATAGTTGTTTCTCCCTGTTTATCGTACATTGATTTGCGCCCTTTGCACGGCAGCACCCAAGGCTCCCCTGAAAGGGGAGGCCCATGCGGTTGCCTTACATCCTCGCCTTGATCGCCGAGATCAGGATATCCCCCGCGACGACGCGGTCCTCGGCGGCGAAGCCGGTCTCGAAGTTGTCCGAGTACAGAACCTGACTGCTGGGTGGGAATTCGTCGTCTCCGGCGTAGACCATGAGCTGCATCCGGTAGCCGCCCAAAAAGTCAAACTGAAAGCCCGCGTCGCCGTGCGGGATCGCCAGCGCGCCTATCTGTTCGCAGGCCGCGCGGAATTTTTCCACGCGCGTGCCGAACGTGAACGCCGCCCGCGTCAGGACCCGGCCGGTGTACGGCCCGACGTACATTTCGCCCCACGGCATTTCGCGGAACGTCTTATATCCGCCGGACGGCTCCGCCGCGCGGCCTTCGAGCAGAAAGCGCAGCAGAAACGTCTGGCACGGCAGGCTTTTGAGCGCAAACGCGGCTTCGTCCGGGGACGAAATGGCGTACTCGGGCCAGGCGATCTGATACGCCGTGCCCAGCAGCGTCACGGTGAACCGGCCGTTTTCGAACGGGACGCCGCAGCGCTTCGCCGCCTCCTGCGGGTCGAGCGAGGCGAATTTTTCCTCGTAATGGGCAAACGGGACTTCTTCCTTGTTGTTCTGTACCTGCATAAAATTTTACTCCTGAATGCTCGACGGGAACAGCTCCCGGCTGGTGTGCGGCAGGAAACACGCCGCGACGAATTCGTCCATGTATCTCGGGTTCGTGGAAAGCTCCATGTAGGTCATGTTGGAGGCCAGCTCGTCGACCTTCTGGACCGCGCAGTCCGACCGTGCCATGGCGTATGCGCCCGAGAGGGACGTGTTGCCGAGATACTCGAACAGCTCCCGGTCGATATCCGGCAGCATGCCGATGCGCACGGCGTTTTCCATGTTGATGCCGGAGCCGATGCCGCCCGCAACATACACATGCGACAAAACGCTCACGTCCATGTCGAGGCTGGAGAGCATAATATTGATGGCCGAGAAAATGGCGGCCTTCGCGCGGATGAACGAGTCGATATCGACCTCTGTGATGGAAATCTCGCGGCCCGTCTCCGATTCTGCAGCCGTGGCGAGGATATAGCGGCCCATGCCGTGCTCGTCGTGCGCGACGCGCCTGCCCTCGCGGACGAACTGGCCCTTCGAGGAAATGATCGAGGTGCGGTAGAGCTCTGCAATGACGTCGATGATGCCGGAGCCGCAGATGCCCACGGGCTTCTGGCCCTCTGGGCCGACGATGCCGAGCGTGGGCTCCATCGTGTCCTTGTCGATCTTTACGGATTCGACCGCGCCGTCCGTTGCGCGCATGCCGCAGGAGATATCGCCGCCCTCAAACGCAGGGCCAGCCGAGCAGGCGCAGGACATCATGAAATCGCGGTTGCCGAAGACCAGCTCGCCGTTCGTGCCGAGGTCGATAAAGAGCGAAAATTCGTCCTTGTCCCAGATGAGGCTCGTGAACGCGCCCGCGGTGATATCGCCGCCGACATACGAGCCGATGTTCGGGGCCAGCAGGATCTCCGCGTCCGGGTTGGCCGGGAAGCCGAGATCCTTGGCCGTCATGCCGCGCCACTGGAAAAACGTCGGGATATAGGGCTCCATGCGCACAGGGTTCGCGTCCACACCCAGGAGCAGATGGTTCATCGTCGTGTTCGACGCGATGCACACGCGGAACACGCGCGAGACGGGAATGCCCGCCGATCTGCACATCGCCGCGACGAGCGGCAGCAGCGTCTCTTTCAGGATCGCGTCCTGCAGCCGCTTGACACCGCCGGGCTTGCCCTGCTCGACGATGCGGTTGATGACGTCCGCGCCGTAGCGGATCTGGCCGTTGCCCGCAGAGGCCTTCGCCGTCAGCGTGCCGGTTTTCAGATCCATCAGAACGCCCGTGACGGTCGTGGTGCCGATATCGATGGCGCAGCCGTAGAGCGGCGCGTCCTCCTTTGCGGATACGTCCATAATGGTCAGTACGCCGTCCGTCAGCGTACCGGCGATCTGTACCTTGAAATCCGCCTCGCGCAGCGTTTTGGCAAGCTTTTTAACGGTGTGATAGGTGAGCCTGACTTCCGTGCAGCCGTCGAAGGCGTCCTGCGCGAAGCGCGCGAGCCGCTCGGTGTCGGGCATGGTGTCGTCAAGCGTCGGCTCGTCCAGCGTGATAATGGCCTGCACGAAGTCGTTCGCGAAGTCCACGCCTGCGGCCTGCACGTCCTGTTGAAGTTGATTGAAAATCGCAATCTCCTCGCCGGAGGACAGGTCTGCCGTCTTCATGCGGCTCTGATAAGCCGATGCGATGTCGGGGACAAGAACGGTAATATCCCCGGCGGGCTTCGTCGAGCAGCTCAGGCGCCAGCCCGCGGCATAGTCCTCGTCGGAGATGTGTCCGGTCTGCACGCCGGTCACGTCTCCGGAAATGAGCTTGACGCGGCATTTGCCGCACGAGCCGTTGCCGTTGCAGGGCGCGTCAATGGCGACGTTGGCTGATTTTGCAGCCTCGAGAATAGTGCTGCCGGGCGCGGCGGAGAATTTGACCTCCTGCGCGCCGTTTTCGAATTGGAAGGTGATTTCGTACATGCTGTCTGGGTTCCTTTCCGTCAGAAGTGTGGAAACCGCCGCCGGCGGAATACGCGAAGTGCCTCTCCGCCGCCCCCTGCGTGGTATTCATACTCTATACTATAAACAAATCCCGCCCTGTGGTCAAGCCCCGTGGGAAAGCAAAAATTTTTATACAATTTTCAGAAACTGTCAAGGAATTGTGCGTCATAGACAAATCTTACGTCTTTTGCAGCGTGGAAACTATTGATTCATCCAAAGAAGTGTGGTAAGCTGGGGCTGGTAGGATTTGATGCAGCAAACTGACAGGAGGACAAAAACATGAAAAAATTCATCAACCAGGTCGAGCTTGTAGAGGATCAGATGATTCAGGGCATGGTCAAGGCGTATCCGCAGTATGTGCGTAAGCTGGAATGCGGAAACGTGGTCGTGCGGACGGAAAAGAAGGAGGGGAAGGTCGCGCTGATCTCCGGCGGCGGCTCCGGCCACGAACCGGCGCACGGCGGCTACGTCGGCACGGGCATGCTGGACGCGGCGGTCGCGGGCGCAGTCTTTACCTCCCCCACGCCGGATCAGATCTATGAGGGCATCAAGGCCATCGCGACCGACAAGGGCGTTCTGATGGTCATCAAAAACTATACCGGCGACGTGATGAACTTTGAAATGGCCGGTGAAATGGCGCAGATGGACGATATTAAGGTCGCGCAGGTCGTCGTCAACGACGACGTCGCCGTCGACGGCAGTCTCTATACCGTCGGCCGCCGCGGCGTGGCTGGCACGGTCTTCGTCCACAAGATCGCGGGTGCAAAGGCAGAAGCGGGCGCAGAGCTCGAAGAGGTGCAGCGCGTGGCGCAGAAGGTCATCGACAACGTGCGCACCATGGGCGTCGCCATCCGTCCCTGCACGGTCCCGGCGGCAGGCAAGCCCGGCTTTGAGCTTGGCGAGGACGAGATGGAGGTCGGCATCGGCATCCACGGCGAGCCCGGCACCCACAAGGAAAAGCTCCGCCCGGCAGACGAAATCGTCGATCATATTCTGGACAAAATTCTCTCCGACATCGACTATACCGGCCATGAGGTCGCCGTCATGGTCAACTCCTCCGGCGCAACGCCGCTGATGGAGCTGTTTATCATCAACAACCACGTCGCCGACGTGCTGGCCGCGAAGGGCATTAAGGTCTATAAGACCTTCGTGGGCGAGTATATGACGTCGCTTGAAATGGAGGGCTTCTCCGTGTCCCTGCTGCGGCTGGACGACGAATTGAAGACGCTTCTGGACGTCCACGCGGACACCATCGCCTTCAAGGCATAACCCCGAATACAAAGGAGAACCATTATGGTCAATCAGGAGCAGGTATTGGAAATTCTGCACGCCATCGGCGAGAAGATCACGGAGGAAAAGCTGTTTCTCACAGAGCTTGACAACGTCATCGGCGACGGCGACCACGGCATCAATCTGGCGCGCGGCTTCGCCGAGGTCGAGAAGAAGCGCCCGATGATGGAGGGTAAGGACATCGGCACGATGCTCAAGACTGCCGGTATGGCCCTCGTGTCCACGGTTGGCGGAGCCTCCGGCCCGCTGTACGGGACGGCGTTTATGCAGGCGGGCAAGGCGCTGGCCGGAAAGACGGAGCTGGACGCGCAGGATCTGGTCACGATTCTGGACGCATTCGTCGCGGGCGTGCAGCTGCGCGGCAAATCCGTTGCGGGCGAAAAGACGATGCTGGACGCGATGATTCCCGCGCGCGACGCGGTGAAAGCAGCGCTGGACGCCGGAAAAGACGCGAAGACGGCCCTCGCCGAGGGCGTCGCCGCGGCAGAGCAGGGCGTCGAGTATACCAAGACCATCATCGCCACCAAGGGCCGCGCAAGCTATCTCGGCGAACGCAGTCTTGGCCATCAGGACCCCGGCGCGACGTCGTTCACCACGATGCTGAAGGTCGTGGCCGAGCACGTGTGAGGTGCGCCCATGGTCGGATTTGTGATCGTTTCGCACAGTGAAACACTGGCCAACGGCGTGGTCGAGCTGACGAAGATGATGGCCGACGGCGTCCCCATCCGGGCCGCAGGCGGTCTGGACGGCGGAGGCTTCGGCACGAGCTATGAAAAAATTTCAAACGCCATTGAAGATATTTACTCGGATGACGGCGTGATCGTCCTCATGGACATGGGCTCAGCGGTCATGACGGCGGAAATGGTGCTTGAGGCCATGCCGGAGCGGAAGCTTGTTCTGGCCGACTGCCCGCTGGTCGAGGGCGCAGTCGCCGCGACCGTCAGCGCCATCGCAGGCAGCAGCCTCGAGGAAATCATGGATGAGCTGACAGACGTGCGGGAGCTGAGGAAGCTGTCGTAATAAAAAGAAGCAGCGCGAAATACGCACCTGTTTTGTAGGGGCGGACGACTCTGTCCGCCCACTGGATGCAGTGCTTTTTCAGAAATTCAGGGTAAATCCGTATGCGCTTCCCAACGTGTTTTGTAGGGGCCGATGACCATCTTCGGCGCTAAGAGCCGCGCTATGCGCGGTTGCGCCTCGAACCTTGCCTGCAGGCATCGCATCGGTCCGCGCAGATTGCACTGTTTTTACAGAAATCTTCGGCGAATTCGTAACTTCCCAACGGGCCGATGTAGGCATCGGCCCCTACAATCATATGCGCAAGTGCATTCGGATTCGCCGAGGATTTTCGATGATCCGATCCCCCTCACAGCAGGGCGGACAGAGTCGTCCGCCCCTACGTGTACTCCGGAAATCCTGCGCAAAAACCGAGCACAGCGGACTTTCATTGTTTCACAAGGAGCCGATATGAAAGAATTTCAGTACACCATTCAGGACCCCATGGGCTTTCATGCGCGGCCCGCGGGCGCGCTTGTGCGCGCGGCAAAGGCGTATGCAAGCAAAATTACAATCTCCTGCGGGGAAAAATCCGCGCAGCTGACGCGGCTGATGGCCGTGATGGGGCTCGGCATCAAGCAGGGCCAGACCATCACCGTCACCATCGACGGCCCCGACGAGGACAAGGCGTTTGAGGAGCTGCAGGCGCAGTTCCGCGAAAATGCCTGAGGGCCCCGCCATGCAGGGATTCACGGGACTTTCCATCTCACAGGGCCTCGCCGTGGGAAAAATCGTCTTTCTCGGCGCGCAGGAAACTGCCGCCCGGCAGGCAGGCTCCCCGCAGGAGGAGCGATCGCGCTTTGAAGCCGCGCAGCGGCAGGCCGTGGACGCGCTCGGCGCGCTGTATGAAAAGGCCAAAGCGGAGCTTGGCGAGAAGGACGCGGAGATTTTCTCCGTCCACCAGCTCATGGCGGAGGACGAGGATTTTACCGATCTTGTGTCAGCGGCCATTGCGGACGGCGCGGAGGCGTCCGCAGCCGTCCGGCAGGCGGGGGAACAATGCGCGGCCATGTTTTCCGCCATGGACGACGAGTACATGCGCGAACGCGCCGCCGATGTGCGGGACGTCGCCGCCCGCATCTGCCGCATTTTAAGCGGCGAAGCGGAGCACACCATCACGGCCCCCTGCCTCATTGCCGCCGAAGAGCTGACGCCCAGCCAGACCGTGCAGTTCCCGCGTGAGCTTGTGCTTGGCATGCTGACCGCGCGCGGCGCGGCGAATTCCCACACGGGCATTCTGGCGCGGACGCTCGGCGTTCCGGCTGTTTCGCAGCTTCCGGTGTCGCGGGAGCTGCACGGGCATACGGCGATTCTGGACGGCTTTTCCGGAACGCTGACGCTCGACCCGGACGAAAAGACGCTGGCCGAGGCAAACGCGAAGATCGCCGCGCAGCAGGCGCAGCGCGAAGCGCTCCGGCAGCTGATCTCCGCCCCAAGCGTCACGCGGGACGGGCGCTCCATCCGGCTTTACGCCAATATCGCGGGCACGGACGATCTGCCGCTGCTGCAAAGAAGCGGCGCGGAGGGCGTGGGGCTTCTCAGAAGCGAATTTCTGTATCTGGGCCGCAGCACGTACCCGACCGAGGACGAGCTGTTTGAAAGCTACAAGACGATCGTGCAGGCCATGGGCGGCCGGGAGATCATCATCCGCACGCTGGACATCGGCGCGGACAAGCAGGCCGGGTATTTTGACATGCCGCCGGAGGATAACCCCGCGCTCGGCCTGCGGGCCATCCGCCTGTGCCTGACGCGGCCCATCCTGTTCCAGACGCAGCTGTGCGCCATTCTGCGCGCGTCGCGCTATGGAAACGTCGGCATCATGTTCCCGATGGTGACCGGCCCGGACGAGCTGCACCGGCTGAAGGAGGCGCTGGCGGACGCGGAGGATGTGCTCATTGCGCGCGGCGAGCGCTTCGGCCCGTACCGCGTCGGCGTGATGATCGAGACGCCTGCGGCCGTCTTTATGAGCGGCGAGCTTGCGGGCGAGGTCGACTTTTTCTCCATCGGCACAAACGACCTGACGCAGTATCTGCTGGCCATGGACCGGCAGAACCCGAATCTGGCCCCGTTCTGCGACCCGCACCACCCGGCGGTTCTGCGTGCGATCCGGCAGACCGTCGAACGCGCGCATCAGGCGGGCTGCACCGTCGGCATCTGCGGCGAGCTCGCCGCAGACGAGAGCCTGACCGAGGCGTTTTTGCGCCTGGGTGTGGACGAGCTCTCCGTCGCGCCGGCCCGCATTCTTCCGCTGCGGCAGAAGATCCGGGATCTGACGCTCGGATGAAGCTGTCCCTGATAAAAACCGACGCCCCGCTGCCGTTTGGGCAGCGGGGCGTATTGCGTATATCGGAGCTCAGATCGTCGGCTGGTTGGCAGCTTCGATGATCTTGACGAACTTCTCGGGGACGAGGGAAGCGCCGCCGATGAGGCCGCCGTCGATATCGGGCTGGGCCAGCAGATCGTAGGCGTTCTTTTCGTTCATGGAGCCGCCGTAGAGGATGGAGATCGCGCGGGCGACCTTTGCGCCGTAGAGCTTGCGGATGACCGCACGGATGTGCTCGCAGACCTCTTCGGCCTGCTCGGGCGTCGCGGTCTTGCCGGTGCCAATGGCCCAGATGGGCTCGTAGGCGATAATCATCTTGCGGATCTTGTCCTCACCGATGGAGGCAAGGCCGGTCTTGATCTGCATGGTGATCCATTCCTCGGTGATACCCGCCTCGCGCTGCTCAAGGCTCTCGCCGACACACATGATGGGGATCAGACCGTTATCGAGGGCCGCGAGGACCTTCGCGTTGACGTCCGCGTTCGTCTCGCCCATGGCGCGGCGCTCGGAGTGGCCGAGAATGACGTACTTGCAGCCGGCATCCAGCAGCATGTTGGCCGCGATCTCGCCGGTGTAAGCGCCGGAGGCGTTGGCGTTGCAGTTCTCAGCGCCGATGCCGATGCGCGTCTCGCGCATGGCGCGCACAGCTGCCGGGATGCAGACGGCGGGCACGCACAGCGCCACGTCGCACCAGCGGCCGCGCGGCATGATGGTCTTGAACTCGGTCATGAAGGCCTTCGTCTCGGTCGGGGTCTTGTTCATCTTCCAGTTGCCGGCGATGACGGTCTTGCGGTATTTTCTGTTCATGATGTGAAGTCTCCTATATCTAAATCAAAATTACAGTTTGTCTGTTCCGTCTTGTAGGGGCCGACGACCCTGTCGGCCCTCAGAAGGGCTGTGTCGAAGAAAGCCGGGACGGGCGGACAGCGTCGTCCGCCCCTACATTCTTCGTCACCGGCGAGAGATTTTCGTGCAGGGCAAGGCGGCCATGCGTGAAAAGATCCGGCGGCATTTTTCGGAGTCTTATTTATCCTGCAGGCAGGCGATGCCGGGAAGCTCGAGACCCTCGAGGAATTCGAGCGACGCGCCGCCGCCGGTGGAGATGTGGGTAATCTTGTCGGCAAAGCCCAGCTGCTCGCAGGCAGCTGCGGAGTCGCCGCCGCCGACGATGGTCACAGCGTCGGAATCGGCCAGCGCCTGCGCAACAGCGATGGTGCCCTTGGCAAGCGTCGGGTTCTCGAACACGCCCATGGGCCCGTTCCAGACGACGGTCTTTGCGTTCTTGACGGCGTCTGCAAACAGCGCGCGGGTCTTTTCGCCGATGTCCAGACCTTCCTTGTCAGCCGGGATGGCGGTCACGTCGACGGTTTCGACCTCGACAGGCGCGTCGATGGGGTTCGGGAAGTCGGATGCGACGACGGTGTCGATCGGGAGCAGGAGCTTGACGCCCTTCTCCTCGGCCTTCTTCATCATATCCTTGCAGTAGTCAACCTTCTCCGCGTCGAACAGGCTCTTGCCGATGCCGTAGCCCTTGGCCGCGACGAACGTATAGGCCATGCCGCCGCCGATGATGAGCGTGTCGACCTTCTCAAGGAGGTTATTGATGACGTTCAGCTTATCGGAGACCTTCGCGCCGCCGAGAATGGCGACGAACGGACGCTCGGGATCGGCCAGGGCCTTGCCCATGATGGAGACTTCCTTCTGCACCAGATAGCCGCAGACGGCGGGCAGGTAATCTGCAACGCCGGCCGTGGAGGCGTGCGCGCGGTGCGCGGTGCCGAAGGCATCGTTCACGAAAATGTCAGCCATGGAGGCAAGCTTTTTGGAGAGCTCGGGATCGTTCTTCGTCTCGCCCTTTTCAAAGCGGGTGTTCTCAAGCAGCATGACCTCGCCGTCCTTTAAAGAAGCGGCCAGCGCCTGCGCGCTTTCGCCCACGACATCCTTTGCCATCTTGACCGGCTGGCCCAGAAGCTCGGACAGACGGTCGGCCACGACCTGCAGGCTCAGCTCGGGCTTGACCTCGCCCTTGGGCTTGCCCATGTGGGAGCAGAGGATGACGCGCGCGCCATGCTTCACGAGATACTGGATGGTCGGCAGCGCGGCAACAATGCGCTTGTCGCTCGTGATTTTGCCGTCCTTGGTGGGGACGTTAAAGTCGCAGCGGCAGAGCACGCGCTTACCGGCAACGTCGATATCTTCAACAGACTTCTTATTGTAATTCATAGAGGTTCCTCCTTATTTTGATCGCGGGCGCAGCCCGCCTTGTTTACGGCTCCCATTCCGCCATTTTGCCCTCGGTTTTCAGGTGCGGAAAGCTCTGCTGCCGCAGCGCCTCGAACACGCCGACGGCGACGGAATTGCTGAGATTGAGACTCCGCGCCTCCGCGCGGATGGGGATACGGACGCAGCTGTCATAGTGTGCAGCCAGAAATTCCTCCGGCAGGCCCTTCGTTTCCTTTCCGAAGAACAGATACGCGCCGTCTGGGTATCCGGCCTCGTCATAGCGGCGCGGGGCCTTCGTCGAGAACAGGCGCATGCAGGACGGCTGGTTCTTCGCGAAGAAGTCCTCCAGATCCTCATACACGCGCACATCGACCAGATGCCAGTAGTCGAGCCCGGCGCGCTTCACGGCCTTGTCCGAAATGTCGAAGCCGAGCGGCTTCACCAGATGCAGGACACTGCCCGTTGCGGCACAGGTCCGCGCGATATTCCCGGTGTTGGCCGGAATTTCAGGTTCTACCAGTACAACATGCAGCATACAGAAAACTCCCTGCCGGCCGGATCTCGGCAGGCAAGCATATTCTATGACAGAACATCGCAGATTTCAACTGTTTTTCAGAAAAAAATAAGGTTTTGCATGAAAAAAATTTCTTTTTGCTGCACATAAAATTTGGCTGATTTGCCGTCCTTATGTCTGCCAGTCGATCTGCTTCTGACCGCATTGCGCGAGAAAGGCATTGATCTGCGAGAACGGGCGGCTGCCGAAAAAGCCCCGGTAGGCGCTCAGGGGACTCGGGTGCGGCGCTTGCAGGACAAGGCGCGGATACGGGCTGCCGGCCGCAAGCGCGGCCTTTTTCTGCGCGTGCGCGCCCCAGAGGACGAACGCCACCGGCTGCGGCAGCGCGGCCAGCTTCCGTACAACCGCATCCGTAAACGTCTGCCAGCCAAAGCCCTGATGGCTCGCGGCCTGCCCGGCCTCCACGCTCAAGCTGCTGTTGAGCAGGAACACGCCCTGCCCGGCCCACGCGGTCAGATCGCCGCTGTCCGGCGGCGTGATGCCGCAGTCTGTCTGTAATTCCGCAAAAATATTGCGCAGCGACGGCGGCAGCTTCACGCCCGGACGCACGGAGAACGCCAGCCCGTTGGCCTGTCCCGGCTCGTGATACGGATCCTGTCCCAGAATCACGGCCCGCACCGCCTCCGGCGGCGTGAGCCGGAAGGCGGCGAACAGCGCCTCGCGCGGCGGATAGACCGTCGACGCGGCATAGGCTGCGTCCACCCGCTCCGAGAGCGTCCGCCAGTACGGCTTTTCAAATTCCTCCTGCAAAAGCGCCTGCCACGCGCCGAGTTCTTCCGCTTTCATGGTACCTGCTCCTTAGTATTTCCGATTTTTCCACAATATTTATACCATATAAAATACCGGAACACAAGCGCGGCCCGGCGCATAGGGTTTTGCGAGGTGATTGAATGCAGATCTACGTGGTAAAGCCCGGCGATACCCTGTATTCCATTGGCCGGGCGCTTTCGCTTGCGCCGGGGTTCCTCGCGCGCTATAACGGCCTGCGGGAGCCGTACCGGCTGGCCGTGGGGCAGAGTCTGCTCGTGCTGCGCCCGGAGAAAACCGTGACCGTCCGGGCAGGGGATACGCTTTCATCCATTGCCGCTTCTGCCGGGACGGACGTTCTGTCTCTGTACCGGATGAACCCGAATCTCTCCGGCTCCGACCGGCTCTATCCGGACCAGATTCTTGTAACGCAGCTTGAGCAGAGCCGGACGCGCAGCGTGTTCGCCGGCGGCTATGCGTATCCGTATGTGCAGGAATCCGTCCTGCGCGGCATTCTGCCGTTTGCCGGGGCGCTGATGCCGTTTACCTACGGCTTTACGCCGGAGGGCGCGCTCGTGCCGATGGACGACGAGCGGCTGCTCGCTCTGGCGGAAGACTATGGTGTGCGGCCGTTTCTGCACCTGTCGACGCTGACGGCCGCCGGGACCTTTTCCGCCGCGCAGGCGGTGGTCGTGCTGCGCAGTGAAACGCTCCAGCAGACGCTCGCCGGGGCGGTGCTTCAAACGATGCGGGAAAAGGGCTATATGGGGCTGGACGTGGGCTTTGAATACCTGGGCCGGGAGCTTGCGGAGGCATACGCGCAGTTTCTTTCGCGTCTGCACGAGCTGCTCGCCCCCTACGGTCTGCCGCTCATCGCCGCCCTCGCCCCCAAAACCTCCGCCAACCAGCCCGGCACCCTCTACGAGGGCCACGACTACGCCGCCATCGCCTCCGCCTGCGACGCAGTGCTGCTGATGACATATGAATGGGGCTACACCTATGGGCCGCCGATGGCGGTGGCGCCGATTGAGGCGGTGCGGCGGGTGGTGGAATTCGCGCTGACGCAGATGGAGGCTGGGAAAATTCTGCTGGGGTTCCCGAACTACGCCTACGACTGGACGCTGCCGTTCACGGCGGGCGCGACGCGGGCACAGTCGATCGGAAACGAGGCTGCGCCGCTGCTCGCGGCGCAGTACGGCGCGGAAATTCAATTTGACGAGCAGGCGCAGACGCCGTATTTTACCTATCTCGACGAGGCCGGTCAGCCGCACGAGGTCTGGTTTGAGGACGCACGCAGCGCGCTGGCAAAGTATGGCCTTCTGACGCAGTACGATCTGCTGGGCCTCGGCTACTGGAATTTCATGCGGCCCTTCACGGCCGGCTTCAGCCTGCAGAACTTTCTGTTTTCCATTCTCTGAGCGTCCGCATTGACAAAATCCTGCGGGTGCGGTATGATAAAAAAAATAGCAGAAGGAGGAATCTTTCATGCCCGCATCCAAGGTTTATTTTACAGATTTCCGCTGCCGCAACGGCGTGAGCCAGCTCGATAAGCTCCGGAAGCTGCTGGAAAAGTCCGAGTTTTCGCAGATCGATTTTGACGGCAAATTCGTCGCCATCAAGCTGCACTTCGGCGAGCTCGGCAATCTGTCGTTCCTGCGCGCGAACTATGCCAAGGTCGTCGCCGATTTCATCAAAGAGCGCGGCGGCAGACCCTTTATCACCGACTGCAACACGCTCTATGTCGGCAGCCGCAAAAACGCGCTCGAGCACATGGACACCGCGTACTTAAACGGCTATTCCCCGTTCTCCACC
>CADBOK010000244.1 GCA_902796245.1 Oscillospiraceae bacterium
CGATCTCGGGCAGGTGCGACCAGACGTGCGGGTCGCTGCCCGCGTCCATGACGATCTGCACCGGGTTGAGCGGCAGGTGCATCTGCAGGATCTGCCGCTGGAAGCCGCTGAAGATGATCAGGTTCTTATCGGGGGAAAAGTCCTCATTGATATAGACAAAGCTGCGGTGGCCCAGCTGCGTCAGCCAGCAGACCAGACGGTAGGCCGCGGCGGCATAGTCCCAGCGGACGTTGAAAAACGGCTTGCGGCTGAAATTCCCGTCCAGCACCAGAATATCCGGCGAGGCGGAGGCGATCAGATCGAGCTTGCTGCGGTCGAGCTCGTCGAACGTGACGAGCAGCATGCAGCCGGTGAGCTTGGCGGGAAAATCCTCCATGAGCTGCGGCAGCGTGAGAATGTGCAGCTGCGCGTGCTGCTGCGCGGCAAAGTCCGCAATGCCCTGCAGCAGCGCCGGAGGCGGCATCCGCAGTCCGGCGCCGGGAATGAGCACGACGGTGCGCGAATCGGTGCAGACCCGGGAGGGCGGCGCGTAGTTCAGCTCCTGCACGATCTTGAGAATGTGGGCGCGCGTCGCTTCGGAGATGCCCTTGCGGCCGTGGATGGCCAGCGAAACGGCGGCGGCGGAGACACCGGCGCGCTCGGCAATGTCCTTATTTGTGACCTTTCCCATAAAAAACTCCTTCTGTGCGCACACTGCACGTATGTTTACCTGCATTATACTGGAACGAGAGGCAGAATGCAAGTAGTATTTAAAAGTTTTAGTAAATATATAAAATTATTATCTGATTGCCGAAAGACCGTGGGTAAGGCACTTTAACTAAAATTTTAGCTTTTCTTGCACAAAAACAGGCGCAGTTTACAAAAAATCAAAAGAAAAGCGAATTATTTAGAATGTTATACAAAAATTTAAAGCGGATTTTGTAGGATGTAATATTGCCAAGCGAAGTAAAGTGTGCTAAAATCTAAATGAAATCAACTGAAAGAAATATTTTCGCTAAATATTTTAGTTATGAAACGCACCTTGCTTCCGGTTGCTGGGCGGAAACGCCTTCAACATATATTATTACGGAGGGATTCTACAATGAAAAAAATCATCGCATTGCTTCTCGCCACGATCATGGTTCTCGCCCTCGCGGCCTGTGCTGCGAAGGCGGAGCCGGCTCAGTCCGAAACCACCGCCCCCGCTGAGACCACCGAAACTGCGCAGACTACCGAAACTGCTGCTCCGGCAGAGGGCTTCAAGGTCGCCATCTCCCTCGCCGAGTACAACGAGTGGAACAAGCTGTACGAGGCCGTCATCAAGGAAAAGTGTGATGAGTGGGGCTGGACCTACGAGATCTTTGATTCCAAGCAGGACGCTTCCACCCAGATCGACCAGGTCAACTCCATCATTGCCCAGGGCTTCAACGCCATGACCATTCAGGCTGTTGACAACGCCGCTCTGGCGCCCGTCGTCGGTCAGGCTGCTGACAACGGCATCATCGTCGTCGACCACTATGGCTTTGCCGACGAGCTCGGCATCAGCGACAAGATCTATAAGGTCCTGTTCGGCCAGAAGGAATCCGGCATCATGGAAGCTGCCGAATACGTCAAGATCGGCGGCGAGTCCGGCAAGGTCGCCATCATTGCCGGTCTGACCGGCGCTGACAACGCCCAGCAGCGTACCGCCGGCTTCGAAGAAGAGCTGGCCAAATACCCCGACATCGAGATCGTCGCCACGCAGTACTGCGACTGGGATACCCAGAAGGCACAGGCTGCCGCAGAGGACATCATCACCGCCAACCCCGATCTGAAGGCATTCCTCGTCCAGGACGACGGCATGTCCAAGGGCGTCTGGAACGCCATCGAGGCCGCCGGCAAGCAGGATCAGATCATCATTGCTTCCCAGGGCTTCTATGAGTGGTCCATCCCCTATCTGAAGGAAGGCAAGTTCGCTTTCACCATCACCTACCCCGCAGGCTTCTTTGCCCGTGACGCTATGAATATCATCAAGTCCGTCAGCGACGGCGAGACTGTCGACCGCGTCCAGTGGCTGGGCATGGAGCTCGTCACCGCTGAAAACGCCGACACTGCAGCGCACGACTAAGCCGCAGTTTCCTTTCGGATTCGAACGTCATTCAGATGCAGCAGCAGCCGGGTGGACAACACCCGGCTGCTGTAAAAAAGGAGACAACGCAGTGAACAATGCTTTTTTTGAAATGCGTCATATCAGCAAGTCGTTCCCGGGCGTCAAGGCGCTCGACGACGTGGGCTTCTCCGTC
>CADBOK010000245.1 GCA_902796245.1 Oscillospiraceae bacterium
ATACCTCCGCCGTGGGCTTCAACTCCACGGTCAAGAGCAAGGGTGACCACAATGTCGGAAAGCTCTTCCAGCTTGTGCAGCCGCATGATCTGCTGAAATTCGGCATCATCCCCGAGCTGGTCGGCCGTCTTCCGGTTATCACGTCCCTGCGGGGACTGGGCAAGGACGATCTGGTGCGCATCCTGACGGAGCCGAAAAACGCGCTCTGCAAGCAGTACCACAAGCTGCTGTCCTTCGATCAGGTCGAGCTGAGCTTTGAAAAAGGCGCGCTGGAGGCCATCGCGGAAAAGGCCATCGAGCGCCAGATCGGCGCGCGCGGCCTGCGCGCGATCATGGAGGAGATCATGACGAAGATCATGTACGAGATCCCGTCCGACCCCACTATCCAGTCCGTCTGCATCACCGAGCGCTGCGTGCGCGAGGGCGAACAGCCCCAGATCACCCGCGACGCTTCAAAACCCCGCGCTCCCATCAAGAACGCAGGCGTAACGCTGTAACACAACAACCAGGAAGGGAGCGCACGCTCCCTTCCTGCGTATTTTTATCCTCCGCGAAAGGAGACGAGTTTTATGAGCGACTATAAACCCCTGGCATGCCTGCCCGTCCTGCCGCTGCGCGGGATTGTGGTGTTCCCCGGCTGCGTGACGCATTTTGACGTCGGCCGCAGCCACTCTGCCCGCGCCGTCGAGGAGGCCATGCGGGCCGATCAGATGATCTTCCTCGTCGCCCAGCGTGACGTGCAGTGCGACGAGCCGAAGCGGAACGATCTGTACCCGGTCGGCACCGTGGCCTACGTGCGGCAGGTCCTGCGCCTGCCGGGCGACAACATGCGCATCCTTGTCGAGGGCAAATACCGCGCGCAGCTGACCGACATGATCCATACCGAGCCGTATCTCTTCGCCCGCGCGATGGAGCTGGACGAGCCCGGCTATCATGCCGCCGTGCCGCGCACGCAGGCGCTCGTGCGGCAGGCGCATCAGCTGTTTGAACAGTTTATCGATCTGGCTGTCAAGTCCGGACAGGAGAATCTATTGCAGGGCTCCGCGACCGACGACGCGGGCGAGCTGGCCGATTTCATCGCGCAGAACGCGACGTTCGGCTATGAGGACAAGCAGCGCGTGCTCGAGACGCTGCCCCCCGTCCACCGGCTGGAGCTTTGCATCCGCATGATGGCGAAGGAGCTGGATATCCTGCGGCTGGAAAGCGAGATCAACAATCAGGTGCAGCAGAACGTCAACCAGAACCAGCGCGATTATTATCTGCGCGAGCAGCTGCACGTCATCCGCGAGGAGCTCGGCGAGGACGACGACAGCGACGCGGATACCTACCGCACGAAAATTCAGGCGCTGAAGCTCCCGCAGGAGACGGAAGAAAAGCTGCTGCGCGAAGTGGCGCGCTTTGCGCGCCAGCAGCCCGGCTCCGCCGAGGCCTCCGTCCTGCGCAACTATCTCGATACCGTGCTCGATCTGCCGTGGAATAAGGAAACGAAAGAGCGGCTGGACGTGAAGGCCGCTGCGAAAATCCTCGACGAGGACCACTTCGGCCTTGAGACGGTCAAAAAGCGCATTCTCGAAACGCTGGCCGTGCGCCAGCTGGCCCCGGAGCTGCCGGGACAGATCCTCTGCCTGGTCGGCCCTCCGGGCGTGGGCAAAACGTCCGTCGCAATTTCGATTGCACGGGCGCTGAACCGGAAGCTGGCCCGCCTGTCTCTCGGCGGTGTGCGCGACGAGGCAGAAATCCGCGGCCACCGCAAGACGTATATCGGCGCCATGCCGGGCCGCATCATGACGGCGCTCATTCAGGCCAAGAGCAAAAACGCGCTGCTGCTGCTCGATGAGATCGACAAGCTCGGCAGCGATTACAAGGGCGACCCGTCGTCGGCGCTGCTGGAGGTTCTGGACTCCGCCCAGAATTCCAGCTTCCGCGACCACTATATCGAGGTGCCGTTCGATCTGTCGCACTGCATGTTCATCACCACCGCCAACACGACCGACACCATCCCCCGCGCGCTGCTCGACCGGATGGAGGTCATTGAGCTGGGGTCTTACACGGACGAGGAGAAATTGCAGATTGCCAAGCGCCATCTGCTGCCGAAGCAGCTGAAAAAGCACGGCATGAAGCGCACGCAGGTACGTGTCTCCGACGACGCGATCCGCGAGATCATTGCCTGCTACACGCGCGAGTCCGGCGTGCGCAGTCTCGAACGGCAGATCGCCGCGCTCTGCCGCAAGTGCGCCATGCGCTTCGTCTCCGACGAGCCGCCCAAGCGCATTTCCATCACCGGCGGCAATCTTGAGGATTTCCTCGGCGTCCGCAAATTCCTGCCGGAGGCGAACGTCACGACCGATCAGGTCGGCCTTGTCACGGGCCTTGCGTGGACAGCCGTCGGCGGCACGACGCTCGAGGTCGAGGTCAACGTGGTTGACGGCTCCGGCAAGCTGGAGCTGACCGGCAATCTGGGAGACGTGATGAAGGAATCCGCCTTTGCGGCCATGAGCTTTATCCGCTCGCGCGCAAAGGCGCTGGGACTCGCTCCGGATTTCTATAAGACGAAGGACATTCACGTCCACTTCCCGGAGGGCGCCGTCCCGAAGGACGGGCCGTCCGCCGGTATCACGATCTGCACCGCCATCGTCTCGGCGCTCACGAACCGTCCCGTGCGGCGCGACGTCGCCATGACGGGCGAAATTTCCATCCGCGGCCGGGTGCTCGCCATCGGCGGGCTGAAGGAAAAGACCATGGCGGCCCTGCGCCACGGCGTCAAGACCGTTATCATCCCGGCAGAAAACGAGAAGGATCTGGAGGAGATCGACCAGACCGTGCGGCAGGCGCTGCAGTTCATTACCGTTTCCAGCGCCGACCGCGTTCTGGAGGCCGCACTGCTGCCCGCAGGCGACCCGGCGGAGGCGATCTCGGTTCCTGCCGCGCCCGCTCTGCCGATCCCCGCGCCCAAAACGCGCCGCAAGCCCGGCATCCGGCAGTGAGGAGGCCCGCATGAATCTGCACAACGCGGAATTTGTCCGCTCCGTCACCTCCGTCGCCGACTGCCCGAAGGACGGCCTGCCGCAAATCGCGTTCGCGGGCAAGTCCAACGTCGGAAAATCCTCCGTCATCAATAAGCTTCTGCTGCGCAAAAACTTCGCCCGCGTCGGCGAAGCTCCCGGCAAGACCACGCATATCAACTTTTTCCGCATCGACGAGGCCATGTACCTCGTCGACCTGCCGGGTTATGGCTACGCCAAGGTCCCGCAGAAGGAAAAAGAGCGCTGGGGCAGGCTCATGGAGGCCTATTTTGCCGCGCCGGACACGCTTACCTTCGGCGTCATGCTCGTCGACGCGCGGCATGCGCCGACGGCGAACGACGTGGTCATGGCAAATTACTTTTTACAGTCCGGCAAGCCCTTCGTGGTAGTCGCCAACAAGCTTGACAAGCTCAAAAAGAGCGAGATCGAACCCAATCTGGCCCGCATCCGCGAGGCGCTGTCCCTGCCGGAGCGCGTGCGCCTCATTCCCTTCTCCGCTGAAAAGGGCGACGGCCGCGACGAGCTGCTGGCTGTGATTCTGCGTGCAGCGGAGCAGTAGGGCGCATCCGGTGTGTCTCCGACGGCCCCATCTTTTCTCTTGCAAGAGAAAAGATGGGGGAGAAAAGAGTGCTTGGTTACGGTTGGTGCATCCTGCGGGTGTAATTCAGGCAAGTACCGATTTCATAGTCGTTACGAACACATCAAGTCACTCTACGGGCGCTCGGGCGATATGGTACGCGCCGCCTGTTATGTGACTCCAAGTTTGCGAGCCGTTACGTTCGAATCCCCTCAGGCGCTGCGCGCCAGCATCCCTACCCCTATTGGCCCTTCGGGCCATTTCCCCCTGATAGGGGGAATCGGCCCCTTGGGCCCAAGGGGAGCCTTGGGGCATGAAATGGAACTGCCTGTTTTTTTGTGCGGCATGATCCAGCAAAATGTCCACAGTTTCCACATGGTTATCAACATCTTGTATTTCCCGCCGATTTCCCGCCACAATTTATTGTGGCGGGCGTCTGTTTTTCGCGCGTTTTTGCGCCCAGCTTGTCCTACTATAGAGATGTCAGAAGTCCTTGCAGAGGAGAAAAGCTATGCCAAAGACGAGAAGCCCGTCGGTGCTGGGCTCGGGCCGGATTTTGTACCTGCCGACGGCACGTATCCGGCCCAATCCCATGCAGCCGCGCAAGCATTTTGATACCGGCGGCCTGCAGGAGCTGGCCGGGAGCATCCGGCAGTACGGCGTTTTGCAGCCGCTGACCGTCCGCAAATCGGGCGGCGCGTATGAGCTGGTGGCGGGAGAGCGCCGCCTGCGCGCGGCGCGGCTGGCCGGGCTGACGGAGGTCCCGTGCCTGCTCGCGGACGTGGACGAGGAGGCGTCCGGGATGCTGGCGCTGGTTGAAAATTTACAGCGGCGGGATCTGGACTACATAGAAGAGGCCGAAGGCCTGCAAAAGCTCATGCAGCAATACCATCTGAGCCAGGAGCAGGCCGCCCGCCGCATTGGCAAGAGCCAGTCCGCCGTTGCGAACAAGCTGCGCATCCTGCGCCACCCGCCGTCCGTTCTGCAGGCGCTGCGGGAAAACCACCTGACCGAGCGCCACGCCCGCGCGCTCCTGCGCCTGCCGGACGAGGAAGAACGTCTGCGCGTGATCGGCCTGATCGTCCAGGGAGAGTGGACGGTCGCGAAAACGGAGCAGTACATCGACGCGCGGCTCGCGCCCAAAGCGACGCAGCGGCGCGAGCTCGGCACGTTCGTTCTGCGCGACGTGCGTGTGTTTTTAAACTCCATCGATCACCAGCTCGATCTCGTCCGCGCCGCAGGCGTCAGCGCCAGCCGCGACCGGCAGGAGACGGACCGCGAGATCGTCCTGACCATCCGCATCCCCAAGACAAAGCCGCCCGCAGCCGGATAGCGCCCGGCTGCGGGCATTTCACGAAAAAACGGCATAATATAAATATTTTTCCAATATGATTTCTGATGTTGCGGCTTTCTGCCGATGATATGGCACTTTTGCCGGTTTTCGCGCTGTGAGCCGCCTCAAAATCTAACATTTTTTTAGCGAAAATAAAAACTTTTTAGATTGCAAACCCCCGGAAATATGGTATAGTATGTATTTGTCTGAAGAATCTGAAGGTATAAAAAAACGACATGGCGGCGGCGCAAAGGGCGACCGGCCGCGACACTGGAAAGGGGTTTACCAAATGTCTCACAAGTACGTCTATCTTTTCTCCGAAGGCAACGGCAAAATGCGCGAGCTGCTCGGCGGCAAGGGTGCGAACCTGGCCGAAATGACCAACCTCGGCATGCCGGTCCCGCAGGGCTTCACCATCACGACCGAAGCCTGCACGCAGTATTATAAGGACGATCACCAGATCAACGCCGAGATCGAGGCCGAGATCATGGAGTACGTCGAGAAGCTCGAGGAGATGACCGGCAAGAAGTTCGGCGATCTTTACAACCCGCTGCTCGTCTCCGTCCGTTCCGGCGCACGCGCTTCCATGCCCGGCATGATGGACACCATCCTGAACCTTGGCCTGAACGACGAGGTCGTCGTCGCCTTTGCCAAGAAAACCAACAATCCCCGCTTTGCATACGACTCCTACCGCCGCTTTATCCAGATGTACTCCGACGTCGTCATGGAGGTCGGCAAGAAGTATTTCGAGCAGCTCATCGACGA
>CADBOK010000246.1 GCA_902796245.1 Oscillospiraceae bacterium
GGTGCATGGCTTCAGAAAGAGAATGGCTACCGCCAACGGCCGCAAGGTCCTCGCCCGTCGCCGCGCCAAGGGCAGAGCAAAGCTCTCTGCGTAATCAGACGCGCCTACACCGCAGCACACATACATTCGGGGTGAATGGAAGCAGTTCTGTTCGCCCCATCTGTTTATCAGCAGCTATTCAAAGGTGGGCGTTTATGCAGTTTTCTTCCTCGTTGAAGCTCAATCATATCTTCCGCCGCCTCTACCGCAAGGGAAGCAGCGCGGCCAACGGCTATCTCGTGCTCTACTGCCGGAAAAACGGTTCGCAGGCGAACCGCGTCGGTCTGACCGTCAGCGCAAAGCTCGCCCACGCCGTGCAGCGCAACCGGCTGCGCCGGCAGCTGCGTGAAATCTACCGGCTGCACGAGGCTTCGTTTGCCCGCGGATATGATCTTGTCGTCGTCGCACGCACGCGCGCCATCGGCGCGGAGTATGCGGCGCTGGAGCATGCCTATCTTTCACTCGCCGCAAGGCTCGGCCTGCTGACGGAGGACACGCCGTGAAGCGCGTGTTTCTGTGGCTTATCCGCCTATATCAGCGCCATATCTCCCCCGGTCTTCCGCGCCGGTGCCGGTTTTCGCCGACCTGCTCGCAGTATGCGCTCGAGGCGATCACAAAATACGGGGCGATAAAGGGCGGCTGGCTGGCGCTGAAGCGGCTGCTGCGGTGCAATCCCTTTTATAAGGGAGACTATTTTGACCCGGTGCCGTAGGGCAGCGTGGTTTTTTCCCGTTGTCCGGACGCGCAACCCCACCACATTTGGAGGAACACAATGAAGAAAAAAATCCTGATCTGGGTCCTTGCCGCCGTGCTCGTGCTGTCCATGGCCGGCTGTGCCGCCGGTGCGGTCAGCACGACTGACAAATACGTGGGCATGGAGCCCGCAGCAGCAGCTGAGACCGCAGCAGCCGAGACGAAGGATACGACCGGCCTGTCCGATCTCATCCGTGTCCCGTTCGGCTATCTGCTCGACTGGCTGTATACCTTCACCAACAACTACGGTCTGGCACTGATTCTGTTCTCGCTGATCATCAAGCTGGTGCTGCTGCCGATGTCGGTCAAGAGCAAGAAGAGCATGCTTAAAATGTCCCGTCTGTCGCCGCAGGTCAAAGCCCTCGAGGCCAAATACGGCGACGACAAGCAGAAATACCAGCTGGCCGTCCAGCAGATGTACAAGGAAGAGGGCGTGTCGATGGGCGGCGGCTGCCTGTGGTCGTTCATCCCGCTCATCATCCTGCTGCCGCTTTACTACGTCATCCGTGAGCCTATCACGTACATGATGCACAATTCCCGCTCCGTTTCCGAGGCCATCGTTGCCTTCATTCAGGCAAGCGGAGAAAATCTCGGCAAGAACAGCTATTACGCTCAGCTCGCCGCCGCCGGTCACATCGGCGATTATATGGACGAGCTCAAGGCGCTGGCCGTTACGGCGAACGCCAACCTGCAGGCCATGAACTTCCAGTTCCTCGGCATCGACCTGGCTGGCATCCCCACGTTCCGCTTCTGGGAGTGCGAGGGCTGGGGCGAGATCGGCCTGTTCCTGATCCCGGTCGTTTCCGCCGGTCTGCAGGCCGCATCCATGTGGCTCAGCCAGAAGATGAACAACCAGGTCGCCACGAACGCCGACGGCGAACAGGATGCAGACGCCGCCAAGGCTGCCAACCAGACCAACGCGACCATGATGCTCATGATGCCGATCATGTCTCTCTGGATCGGCTTCTCCATGCCCGCCGCGATCTCCGTCTACTGGATCGCGCAGGCCGTGTTCGGCGCCGTGCAGGACTGCATCCTGACGAAGCACTACCGCAAGGTCTATGACGAGGAAGACGCCGTCAAGCAGGAGATCGCCGCCAAGCGCCGCGCCGAGGAGGCCGAAAAGGAGCGCCAGCGCGCTCTGCGCCGTGAGAAGAACCCCGACGGCATCACCGACAACGTCAGCAAAAAGAAGGTCCGTCAGCAGGAAAAGGAAGCCGCGGAAAAGGCGGCCAGAGCATACGAGGCCAAGAAGAACCCTGTGCAGGAATCCGAGGAAAAGAAGCCGCTCTCCGGCGACCCGGAGCGTCCGTACAGCCGTGGCCGCGCCTATGATCCTTCTCACTACGGCAGAAAACGTCCTGCCGGCTCTGACGCAGAACAGACAGAGGAGTAATTATGGAGAAATTTATTACCGCAACCGGCAAGACGATCGATCTGGCCATCGCGGCGGCTCTGGAAGAGCTGCACATGGACCGTGACAGCGTTTCCGTTGAAGTTCTGGAAAATCCGAGATCCGGCTTCCTTGGCATCGGCGCACAGCCCGCGCGCGTCAAGGTCACCTATGAAGCACCCGACGAGGCCCCCAAGCCCGCCCTGTCCTCCGCGTCGCGCAGCAAGCCGAAAAAGCCCGCCGAGTCCAAACCCGCGGACGGCGCGAAGGTCATCGCGCCCGCGGCTCCGAAGGTCATCGCGCCCGCCGCGCCCGAAGCGTCCCGCCCGCAGGAAGCACGCGCTTCCGCGCCCAAGGCTCCGCAGCAGCCGCGTCAGGACCGCGCGCCGAAGCAGCGCGGCCCCAGACCTGAGCGCCGCGACCAGAAGCCGCGCCAGCCCCAGCAGCCTGAAAAGCCCGCCGTCCCGGCAGAGCCGAAGGTCTATGCCCCCGCAGAGCCCGGCTCCACGGAAGAGCGCATCGAGACCTTCATCAAGGGCCTTCTGGAGCACATGGGCTCCGACGCCGTGCCGCACGCCGTCAAGACGGCGGACGAGACGTATCTGGTCGATCTCGTGGGCGAAAACCTCGGCATTCTTATCGGCCGCCGCGGCGAAACGCTCGACGCCATCCAGCATCTGACCAACTACGCCGTCAACCGCGGCCAGAACAAGCGTGTGCGCATCAACGTCGACGCCGAGAGCTACCGCCTCAAGCGCGAACAGGCGCTGCAGCGCCTGGCCCAGAAGGTCGCAGGCAAGGTCACCCGCTACCGCCGCAACATCACGCTCGAGCCGATGAACGCCTATGAGCGCCATGTCATCCATGCCGCGCTGCAGGATCATCCCGACGTGACCACCTTCTCCACCGGCACCGAGCCCAACCGCCGCATCGTCGTGGCCTACAGCCGCTACAAATCGGCAGAGGCCGCCGTCAAGAAGGACTTCCCGGAGACGGAAGAGGAATAAGCCCCAAATAGCAGAAAGCCCCGCCGCGAAACCGCGGCGGGGCTTATTTTGTCTGGATGTTACTGGCGGGACGCGGCCTCTACAAAGCCGAAGAACAGCGGGTGCGGGCGGTCGGGGCGGCTCTTGAACTCGGGGTGGAACTGGCAGGCGGTGAACCACGGATGCTCCGGCAGCTCGACGATCTCGACGAGCCGTCCGTCCGGAGACAGGCCGGCCGGGATCAGTCCGGCAGCGACGAACGCATCGCGGAAGTCATTGCAGAACTCATAGCGGTGGCGGTGACGCTCGGAGATCTCCGTTTTGCCGTAGAGCGCCGCCGCGCGGCTGCCCTCCGACAGGACGCACGGATATGCGCCGAGCCGCATCGTGCCGCCCTTCTGGGTGACGGTCTTCTGCTCGGGCATGATGTCGATGACGGGGTGCTTGGTAAACTCGTCAAATTCCGCCGAGTGCGCGTCCTCCCAGCCCAGCACATGCCGTGCAAACTCGATCACAGCGATCTGCATGCCGAGGCAGATACCGAAATAGGGAATCTTGTGCGTGCGGGCATACTGCGCGGCGACGATCATGCCCTCGATGCCGCGGTCGCCGAAGCCGCCGGGCACGAGAATGCCCGCGCAGCCGCCGAGAACGGATTCCGCATTCTCCTGCGTGAGCTTCGACGAATCGACCCAGCTGATGTCGACAATCACGTTGTTCGCCGTGCCCGCGTGAAACAGCGATTCCTCCACGGATAAGTATGCGTCGTGCAGCTCCGTGTATTTGCCGACCAGCGCGATGGTGACATGACGGCTGGCCGTCTTGATGCGCGCGACCATCTCGCTCCACGCGGTCAGCTCCGGCGCGCCGCAGCTCAGCTCCAGCTTGCGGCAGACGACGTTCGCAAGCCCCTCGCGCTCGAGCAGCAGCGGGACCTCATACAGCGTCGAGGCCGTCGTGTTCGGGATAACGCAGTCGGGCTCCACATTGCAGAACAGGGCAATTTTGCGGCAGATTTCCTCCGTCATGGGCTGGTTCGTGCGGCAGACGAGGATATCCGGCTGGATGCCGATGGACAGCAGCTCCTTGACGGAGTGCTGCGTGGGCTTGCTCTTGAGCTCGCCCGAGCCGGGGATCTCTACGATCATGGGCACATGGATGAACAGAACGTTCTTCTTCCCCTGCTCGGCGGCCACCTGCCGGATGGCCTCGAGGAACGGCTGCGACTCGATATCGCCGACCGTGCCGCCGATCTCCGTGATGAGCACGTCGGACGTGCCGTTGTCCATCTGGTAGATGCGGGATTTGATCTCGTCCGTAATATGCGGGATGATCTGCACGGTGCGGCCCAGATACCCGCCCTCGCGCTCGCGGCACAGGACGCTCCAATAGACCTTGCCCGCCGAGACGGAGCAGCCCGCTGTCAGGCTCTCGTCCGTAAAGCGCTCGTAATGGCCCAGATCGAGGTCCGTCTCCGCGCCGTCGTCGGTGACGAAGACCTCGCCGTGCTGATACGGGCTCATCGTGCCGGGGTCGACGTTCAGATACGGGTCAAATTTCTGGTTCTGCACGCGAAGCCCGCGCTGCTTCAAGAGCCTGCCGAGAGACGCCGCGCAGATGCCCTTGCCAAGGCCGGACACGACGCCGCCGGTGATAAAAATATACTTCATCCTGTATGCCTCCAACTCCCAGTTTCTGCGAAAAACAAAATACGGACGGTATTGTACCGCTGCACGCGCAAAACGTCAAGAATGAAACTTTTACGAAGATAAAATCGCGAAAAACACGGATTTTTGTGGAGCCGAACGAAATTTTTCGGAAGCGGTATTTTTTTCTTGCAGCGCAGGAGCGGCTATGCTATACTGAGTCTGTACCCACCGCCGGAGGCGTCCGCCTCCGGCGGGCTGTTTTTTGTGCATGTCCGCATACCGCGGACATGTCATTTAGGGCTCCTTTTGTACCGGCGCACATCCTGCAAAAATCCCCTCCGCATTTGCTGCGGAGGGGATATCTGTTCACGATACCGGCTTTGCGGTGGCCTCGGTGTTTGACGGGGTCTCTTCGCCCTGTTCGGCCTCCTTCGGCAGCTCGAAGGGGACGACGTCGTCCGGCTGAATCTCGATGCGGCTGCTGCCGGGTTCGAGCACGCGCGTACCGTTCGGGACATCGACCTTGCTGGTCGTGCCGCGCACGGGGTTTTTCGTCTCGCGCGGATTGCCGTCGGCGGGCTCGTACCACTGATTGACGCCGTGCATGAGCACAGGCGTTCCGTCCTCGACCAGATTCCAGATCATGGCCATGGCCTCCTCCGGCGTGTTGACGCAGCCGTGGGAGCCGCCGTAGACGTAGAAGCTCGCGCCGAAGTTCTCGCGCCACGACGCATCGTGCAGGCCGATGATGTCGCCGACCACGCTGACCCAGTATTTGACGAAGACGAGATAGTCGTCGCCCTTGAGCCAGACGTCATGTTCCTTGCCGTGCGTCTCATACAGGCCGGTCGGGGTCTGGTGGCCGTTGAGCGCGCCGGTCACGACGTTGGTATTGACGACCAGACGGCCGTCCTTGATAAAGGTCATCTGCTGGTTGTCGAAATCGACCTCGACATAGCTGTCTCCCAGCGAGAAGGGTTCGCCGTTCTTGTCATAGCAGTCTGCCTCAACAGACACCGTGCCGGACTGCATCGTCAGCAGCTGTTCGCGGATCTGCTCTGTTACAGCCTGCGCGTCGATCAGATAGTCGCAGGTGACGAAGTCGATCTCCGTCAGTCCCTTGACCCACGAATCGAACAGGAACGGCGCGTCGTGCTTACTGTAGCTCTGAGCCCATTGGGAGGCCTTTTCACCCAGAACTTTTTCGTCAACTGTGACTGTCCCGTCGGGATCCAGATCGACGATGGAGGCCAGATCGTGGCTCGTAAGCGTCTCCTCGCCGTGCGGCAGATACTTTGCTGCCTCTTCGTTGAATGTGACCTTGACCTCAAGCTCTGCCAGCGCGGTGCGGAACAGGCTGTCCGGGGTGTCGCGCAGCGTTTCGGTCGTGATGTCGGGCTGCTTATAGCAGTCGACCGACGTAAGCTCAAATTCCGCGTTCTGCGGCCCGTCCGCCGTGACGCCAAGTGCGGAGGCCGCTGCGCGCAGTCCGTCCAGAACCGCCGCCTCGTTCAACTCCGTGCCGGGAACCTCTGCGTGGACGGTGTAGACGCCGTCCTCCAGCGTGGTGTAGGCGCTCTCCGGCGCGGTGCGCTTCATGCTCCGCAGGCCGGCCAGAACGGCTGCCGCGTCGAATTTGTCCACGCTGACCGTGCAGGCATAGGGCGCGGCATGCTCGCGCTTGGCCCAGTCCAGCTTTTCCCGGATACCGAGCGCAGCAAACTGTTCGTCCGTCATGCGGTCTGTCTCGGAAAACTGCGCCGTGACCTTATTCATCAGATCGTCGTACAGGCCGAGCACCTGCAGATCATATTCGCCTGCCGGTGAACCGTCCTCCGTCACCGTAAGCGCGGCCTGTCCGACGGCGGCAGTCATGGTTTCATACTGCGCATAAACGGTCTGGTGCAGCTGCTCCGCCTGTGCAGTTCTGGACGAAAGCCAGTACCAGACGCCTGCGGCAGCCGCCGCAAGCACGACAACGACGATCAGAATCACCCAAAGGGCGCGATGCTTTTTCATGCTTTTCCTCCGCTCCGGCGCGGGTTCTTTTCCCGCGCTTCTCTTCTGCAAAAATTATAACAGATTCAGCCGTAAATTCAACACGTTTCGCGCTGCGTTCCAAATTTTTCTTTGCGCGGCGCGGCCCGGCGCGCTATAATAAGGCCAATCTCACGAACGGAGGTTCTGCTATGCTCGATCTGCTCTGTCCCGTCTGCGGCGGAAGGCTTACGCGGGAGGAAAAAGTCTGGCGCTGCGAAAACCGCCACAGCTTTGACATCGCGCGCAGCGGCTATGTCAATCTCCTGCCGCCCGCGCCGTCCGGAAAGCGCCGCGGCGACGACAAGCGTATGGTCGCCGCGCGCACGGCGTTTTTATCGCGCGGCTATTACGATCATCTGATCGGTGCTGTGGCTGAAGCCTGCGCGCAGCTGGCCGGGCCGGATGCCTGCCTGCTCGACGCGGGCTGCGGCGAGGGAACATATACGCGCGCGATCTATGACGTATGCGCGGCAAAGGGCGGCCGGGGGCAGCTGCTCGGCGCGGATATTTCCGCCGAAGCCGTCAGCCGGGCGGCGCGCCGGGTGCCGGAGGGCATCTTTTTCGCGGCAAGCACCGCGCATCTGCCGCTGGCGCCGGAAAGCCTTGATCTGATCGTCAATATTTTTTCGCCGTTCATGGAAGACGAGTTCCGGCGGGTTTTAAAGCCCGGCGGCTATCTGCTGCGGGTCGTTCCGATGGAGAAGCATCTTCTCGAGCTGAAGGCCGCCGTCTACGACCGTCCCTATGAAAATCCGCCCGCCGCACTTGAGGCTGAAGGCTTCCGCCTGCTGCGGACGCAGGAGCTCCGGAAGACCATCACGCTTTCGTCGAACGAGGATGTACAGGCGCTGTTTCTCATGACGCCCTACTATTATAAAACCGGCGCGGAGGATCAGAAAAAGCTTTCCGCCGTGCGCTCGCTCCGCGTCACGACGGAATTCCTGCTTGCTGTTTATCAGACCTGACCCCGCTGCAAACGCGCGAAGGCAGGCTCAGCCGAACACGATCTGCGCAAGAACGGCTGCGCGTCCGTCCGCGTGCCGGACAGCCATGCGGCAGAGCCGGTCCTCCCGGCGGCAGAACACGCCGAGCGTCTCGCCCTCGAGACACGGGCTTGCATAGTGCGCCTCGATGCTCTTGACCCTGCCGGAGGCAAGCTCCTTCGCGGAAAAGCAGTCGAGCAGGAGCCGGATATAGACGACGTTGTTCATATGCTGCCCCATGTCGATGTCCGTCGCGCGGACAAGGTGCGTATAGACAAGCTCGTCCTGCGTCAGATCGTCATGGAGCCGCGCGGGCGCTTCCGCGATCGCGGCTGTCTCGGGGAAGGGGAAGTCCGACGGGAAGCCGGACTGCTCAAAGCGCAGGATCTTGTTTTCCGGGCCGAGGATGGCCCACTGCGTCCGGCCCAGCGCGACGGTCTGTTCGCCCTTCGTCAGCCGGTAGCTGCGGAAGCACCGGATGTCCCGGCTCCCACACGGTTCCGGCCATGTCCGGGCCGTCAGCTCGTCCATGAGATACGCCGGTCCGTAAAAATCCACCCGGCTGTGGACGGTCAGCCAGAACTCGCCCCGCTTTGCCATGGCTGCGCCGCCGACGCCGATTTTTTCCGCGTGCTCCGACGCGACGCCCTGAAAGATCGTAAACGCCGCCAGCGGCGAGAGGGCCGCCGCGCTGCCGCAAAGGTCCGGGGTCAGAACGATCTGCTTTTCAAAATAACCTGTCTGCATGACTGCTCGTGCCTCCTGTTCGCGTTTTTGTCAGCTGACACAATTATAGCATGTTGGTTTTCTGTTTGCCAGTTTGGTTTCACGATTGAATTTTGCGGAAATCTCAAAATTTTTTCGTTGTTTGCGTTGGAATCATGTTGATTTCTGCGCGGGTTTGGAGTATGATAGGAACATGTTTGAGACATACGAACGCGGTCTTTTGAGATGACACGCGCCCGCATTTCATACGCAAGGAGACGTTAGCATGATTATTACGCAAAAGAAGCCCATGGAAGAGCTCATGGCGATGGTCGGCGA
>CADBOK010000247.1 GCA_902796245.1 Oscillospiraceae bacterium
CTGCGCGTATCGAAACGTTTCCGCGTTGACCGTGCCGCCGAACATGGCGATGATGCCGTCTGCAAAAATGAGATAGACAGCCGTCAAAACAAGACTACCCGCCACGGACAACACGACCGCGTTGCCGACGCTGCGCTTCGCCTTTTCCGGCTCGTTCCGGCCCAGCGCCATGCTGACGAAGGCGCAGCAGCCGTCGCCGACCATGACGGCAATGGCCAGCGCCACAACCGTCAGCGGGAACACGACCGTGTTGGCCGCGTTGCCGTAGGAGCCGAGGTAGCTCGCGTTGGCAATAAAAATCTGATCGACGATGTTATACAGCGCGCCGACCAGCAGCGAGATGATGCAGGGAACGGCATACTGCCGCATGAGCGTTCCGATGCGCTCCGTCCCCAAAAACTGATTTCCGTTGTTCATAAGAAGCACCTTTCCTTTCTGAAAATAAGAAATGCGTAAGTCCATCAAAAATCCGGACTTACGCATTTCTGCTACACGATCTGTTTATGAACTTTTCCGCAAAAAACGTGCGGCGTTTCTGCAACCGGATTTACGCAGAAACGCCACACGCTGTTTCTTCAGTATAGCAGCTGCGTCCGCGCGTGCTGGTGGCCTATGTGCGCGAGCCGTATGTCTATGCCGCCGGGAACGTCCGGGTGACGTTCGATTCTCATATCCGGACAAGCCTGTTTCAAGGGAAGTTTTCAGACGGCGCGCTTCCGGACATCTGTGCGACGGATGCCCCCGGCGATGTGATCTTAGAGGTAAAATATGATGCCTTTCTGCCGGAGATCATCCGCAGTTTGCTTCAATCAGAAGAACTCCGCCAGCAGGCGTTTTCCAAATACGGCGCGTGCCGCCGGTTCGGTTAAAAACAGGAGGAATTGACATGACATTCAACGACATTTTCAAATCCAGTTTTCTGGAGAACGTTTCCGAATTTTCCATTCTTGATACCGTTATCGGTCTGGCCGTCGCGCTGGTGATCGGCCTGTTCATTTTTATCATCTACAAGAAAACGCTGACCGGCGTACTGTATTCGGGCGGCTTCGCGCTGACGCTGGTCGGGCTGTCCCTTGTCACCACGCTGGTCATTATGGCGGTCACGTCCAATGTGGTTTTGTCCCTCGGCATGGTGGGCGCACTGTCCATCGTCCGCTTCCGTACCGCCATCAAGGAGCCGGTGGAAATCGTGTTCCTGTTCTGGTCGCTGGCAGTGGGCATTGTGATTGGTGCGGGCATGATCCCGCTGGCCGTCATCGGCTCCGCTATCATCGGCGTAATTCTTCTTCTGTTTGCCAATCGGAAGATTCGCAGCAATCCCTATATGAAACCATCTGGGATGGTGAGATCACATCGACCACAAAGGCCGACCGCAGACGCGTGGTCACCGCCCTCAAAAACATCTCGGAGGGCAATGCTCTGGAAGACTATATGGACATCGATAATTTGCTCCGCTATATGGCAGTCCATGTCTTCTTCGTCAACGAGGACAGCCTGTCCGGCTCCATGGCGCACAACTACTATCTTTATGAATCCGGCGGAGAAAACCGGGATACCGCTGACACCCCGCAGCAGACAGAGGAAGATACGCCGAATCGCGGCGGGAATTTTGAAGGAAGACCATCCATGGACGGCTTCCCCCGGCACATCCGGAAGCGCATCCCCGGCTGCATCCACAGATACGCTGATCCTGTATGGAATATCCCTGCTGGTTTTCGCCGCAGCCCTGTTCTTTGCATGCCTGTACCGCAGAAGACCGAAAAAGCGATAAGCAGCCCATATGTCCCCCTTGTAAATGCAAATACAGCCTCCCCTTACCGCACAGAGCACAGTAAGGGGAGGCGTTTCTGTTATGGGCAGTTCACTGCAGAGAGCCGCACTGCTGCCGGTATTCGCTGGGCGTTATCCGGACATAGCTCCGGAACACGCGGGAAAAGTGGCTCGGGGAGGAAAAGCCGAGATAGGAGCCGATGGCAGTGACCGGCTTGTCCGAATAGCGGAGGAGGCGCTTTGCCTCCTCTGTTTTTTCCTTCAGAATGCTGGGCCGCGCGTACACGCCGCGGTTCTGAAAAAGGGTTCCTTCACCATGGAAAACAGCGTAGAGGAAATGAAGGACTACAGCCTTGTGATGAAGCTCATGTACAGGGCGACGGAGCGCGTGATTGCCAAAGGAAACGGTGGAAAGATCGACCGTGAGGATCCGACCTTCCGGATGCAGATGGCCGCCTCGGCGGGCGGACCGCTGCGCAGCATGATGATCTCCGGCGGCATCCGGGGCAGCGTGATGCCCGGCCTGCTGGAACTGGCAAACGGGCACTTCCTGCGCGGCATCTGGAAAATGATAACAGACTGAATGTCCATGCAAAAAGCACGATTTGACCGTCTGTCAAATCGTGCTTTTTCCGGCTTCGCCGCGGTCTGTATACGCCGCGAGGTAGCTGAAGCAGAACCAGAAGCCGTCGCGCGCAAGCAGCTTTTCCCGCAGAGCATCGGCTTTTTCCGTCTCGCCATGCGTTTCCAGCAGAACGCAAAGGCCGTAAGCCGTCATGGCGTATTGCAGATCATCCGGCTCCGCGTCCAGCTCCGCCAGTATATCCTCCATCGACGCATACCCCGCCGCCGCGCGCATGGCCTTTTCGTATGCCGTGTGGTGTCCGACATACATATCGGGACGGTAATGCTGCCGCAGTGTTTTTGGGGCCTCGTCCGTTTTTCCGGCACGAAGCTGCGAAAGTACCAGCCAGTAGACATCCGCAATATACATATCGTCGTCCTGCGGCGCGATGGCGAGAGAATCTGCAAACGCGCGGATTGCGCCGTCATATTTCCGCATCAGATAGCGCGCCATACCGATGCGGTAGCGCGACATGACGCTCACGCCGTCCGCCTGTTCGCAGCGCGTATAATCCGTGAGCGCCAGTCCAAATTGCAGCGTATCGAGATACTTGGGGCCGCGCTTGCGGTAAGCTTCCATGCGTTCCGGCTCCAGCTTGACTGCCTGCGTCAAAG
>CADBOK010000248.1 GCA_902796245.1 Oscillospiraceae bacterium
CGCAAACACCCCCGGTCATGCGCTGCATGGCCGGGGGTGTTGACGAATCTTCCATTTTCGGGTATGATAGCGTCAGTTGACGCTAGACTCTTGCCGTGGAGGTGTGTGTACGGAGTTGGATGAGGCAATGATGCGCGAAGCGCTCCTGCTTGCGCAGGAGGCGGCGGCAGACGGCGAGGTCCCGGTGGGGTGTGTGATTACACTGGGAGAGCGCATCGTCGGCCGGGGCCGGAACCGGCGCGAAAAGGGAAAAACGGCGCTTGCTCACGCGGAGCTGGAGGCCATCGGCGAAGCCTGCCGGACGCTCGGCGGCTGGCGGCTGTGGCAGTGTACGCTGTACGTGACGCTGGAGCCGTGCCCCATGTGCGCGGGCGCGATTTTGAACGCACATCTGCCGCGCGTCGTGTTTGGCGCGCGCGATCCAAAATCCGGCGCGGCGGGGAGTCTCGTCGATCTGCTGCATCTGCCGGGCTGTTTTCAGCCGGAGGTCAGCGGCGGCGTACTGGAAGCGGACTGTTCACAGGCGCTGCGCGACTTTTTCCGCGCGCTGCGTCAGGGAAAGCACAAAACAAGTGCTTTCAAGCGCGCGCCCGATGCGGGCGCTGATGAAAAAAAGGAAGGGACATACTATGCGATACCAGATCACATCTGACTCTACCTGTGATCTCAGCCCGGAGCAGCTGGAACGGTACAACATCCGCCTGCTGCCCCTCTATGTGAGCATGGACGGCAGGACGCTGCGCGACGGCGTGGACGTCAAGCCCGACGATATCTATGCCCACGTCTCCGCCGGAGGAAGTCTTCCGCAGACGGCGGCGGTCAATCTGGCCGACTATGTCTGCGTGTTTACGGAGCTTTCGGCTAAAAACGACTTTGTCATTCACATCTGCATTTCTCTGGATTTCTCCTGCTGCTATCAGAATGCAAAGCTGGCGGCGGCGGACTTTGACAACGTATACGTCGTCGATTCCAGAAATTTATCCACAGGCCACGGCCTCGTTGTGCTCGAAGCCGAGCGCATGGCGCGCGAGGGCATGGCGCCGGACGATATTGTCGCGGCGCTGCATGATCTGGCGGGCCGCGTGGAGGCCAGCTTCATCCTTGACCGGCTGGATTACATGAAAAAGGGCGGGCGCTGCTCCGCCGTGACGCTTCTGGGCGCGAATCTTCTGAAGCTCCGCCCGTGCATTGAAGTCAAGGACGGCAAAATGGGCGTCGGCAAAAAATACCGCGGCAGCTTTGACAAGTGCGTCTGCGAGTATATCACCGATAAGATCGGAAACCGCAGCGATCTCGAGCTGCGCCGCGTGTTCATCACGCACTCCGGCGTTCCGGAGGAAACGGTGCAAAAGGCTGTGGAAACTGTGCAAAAGTTACAGACGTTTGATGAGATCTGCGTCACGCGCGCGGGCTGCACCGTCAGCAGCCACTGCGGACCGGGGACGCTCGGCGTTCTGTACATCCGAAAGGCAGACAAATGAAAGCTGTACTGGAAGCGCGCTCCGGCCTGTCGCCGGAACAGATCGACACGCTCTGCGCGTTCGGGCAGGCGCTGATTGAAAAGAATCAGGTCATGAACCTCACGGCCATCACGGAGCCGCAGGCCGTGGCCGAGCTGCATTTTCTCGACTGCATCGCGCTTTTGCAGGCGGAGGATTTCTCCGGCAGGCGCGTCATTGATGTTGGCTGCGGCGCGGGCTTTCCCGGCGTTCCGCTGAAGATTGCAGAGCCGTCGATCGAGCTGACGCTTCTGGATTCTCTGGCAAAGCGCATGACGTGGCTGCGGGAGATTTTGCCGCAGCTGGGCGTGGAGGCAGAGGTCGTCACGGCCCGGGCAGAGGAATACGTCCAGACCTGCCGGGAGCAGTATGACATTGCCACCTCCCGCGCTGTCGCGCGGCTGAATATCCTTGCAGAGCTTTGCCTGCCGTATGTAAAGGTCGGCGGCGCGTTTCTGGCGATGAAGGGCGCGCTGGCAGACGAGGAAATGGAAGAGGCAAAGCGCGCCATCGCGCTGCTTGGCGGCAAAATCGAGCGCGTGTACGAATATCCCATTCAGGATGCGATTCACAAGGCCGTCGTCATCCGCAAGGTCAGTTCTACGCCGCCCAAATACCCCCGCGCATTCGCGAAGATCAAAAAAAGCCCGTTATAAAAACCACCCCCGCAGGAGGCAGAGCCTCCCGCGGGGGGGTTCATTTTCAGCATTCGTACAATCCAAAGACTCCCCTGAAAGGGGCCGATTCCCCCTGTCAGGGGGAATCGGCCCCTTTCAGGGGAAGTCTTTCAGCTCTTGAATTTCCGGCTTTCCAGAACCGCCTGCTCGTCGCAGCGGTTGTTTTTTTCGTTTTCCTCGTGGCCCTTGACCCAGTGATAATGCAGCTCGTGCTGGCGCACGAGGCCGAGGAGCAGTTCCCAGAGGTCTGGATTCAGGGCGGGCTTTTTGTCGGACTTGATCCAGCCTTTTTTCTTCCAGCCCCACGCCCAGCCCTTTTCCAGCGCATCAATGACGTATTTCGAGTCGGAATACAGCTCCACCACGCACGGCTCGCGCAGGGCGAGCAGAGCCTGAATGACGGCGGTGAGCTCCATGCGGTTGTTTGTGGTGCGTTCCTCGCCGCCGGAGATCATCTTTTCGCGTCCGTTATACTCCAGAATCGCGCACCAGCCGCCGGGGCCGGGATTGCCGGAGCAGGCCCCGTCGGTGTAGATGGTGACGGTCTTCATGTCTCTTCAGACTCCGCGGGCTCTTCCGGCTCGCGGTCGACGCGGTCGACGGAAATGACGCGGCTGCCGGATTCAAGGCGCATGAGAATGACGCCCTGCGTGTCGCGGCCGTAGATGTTGATATCTGCCGCAGCCATGCGGATAAGCACGCCGCCGTTTTCGATCAGCATGATATCGTCCGCATCGTCCACGATTGCCACGCCCGCGATCTTGCCGGTCTTGGCCGTGATGTTATAGCCCTTGAGCCCCTTGCCGCCGCGGTTCTGCGGACGGCGCTGGCCGTCCTCGCCGAGGCGCAGATAGGCTTCGATCTCCGTGCGTTTGCCGTAGCCGTATTCCGTGACGGAAAGCAGCTGCTTCCCCTTCGCGGCGATACCCGCGCCGACCACATAGTCGCCCGCGTCCAGCATCATGCCGCGCACGCCGGCCGCGTCGCGGCCCATGACGCGCACGTCGTTTTCGTTGAAGCAGATGACCATGCCGTTCGCGCTTGCGAGCAGGATATCCTGCTTGCCGTCGGTCTTCATGACGGAAATCAGCTCGTCGCCCTCCGAGAGCGTCAGGGCGCGGATACCGGCCTTGCGCGCGGTGTTGAGGCTTGCCAGTTCCAGCCGCTTGACGGTGCCGTTTCTGGTGACGAAGACGAGATAGTCCTCGTCGAATTCATGCACGGTGATGCCTGCCGTGACCTTCTCGCCCGGCTCAAATGGGAGGATGTTGACCAGATTCGTGCCCTTGGCCGTTCGGCCTGCCTCGGGGATCTGATAGCCCTTGCGGCGGTGGACCTTGCCGAGGTTCGTGAAGAAGAGGATATAGTCGTGCGTGGAGGCGGTGAAGACGCCCTCTACGAAGTCCTCCTCCTTGGTTGTCATTCCTGTGACGCCTCTGCCGCCGCGCTTCTGGCTGCGGTAGGTCGAGGCGGGGACGCGCTTGCAGTAGCCCGCGTGGGAGAGCGTAAAGACGCACTGCTCCTCCTCGATGAGGTCTTCAATGTCGATTTCGTCCTCGACATCCTGAATTTCGGTCAGGCGGTCGTCGCCGTATTTGTCGCGGATGGCGGTCAGCTCGTCCTTCAGAACGCCCTTGAGCATTTCTTCGTTGGAAAGCAGCTCACGGTAATACGCGATGCGCTTTTCAAGCTCTTCATATTCCGCTTCGAGCTTTTCGCGCTCGAGACCCTGCAGGCGCTTGAGCTGCATATCCAGCACGACCTGCGCCTGAATTTCAGATAAATTGAAGCGCTCCATCAGCCGCTCTTTCGCGTTGTCATAGCTTTCGCGGATGGTCTTGATGACCTCGTCGATATTGTCCTCGGCGATGAGCAAACCCTCCAGCACATGCTGCCGGTCGAGCGCTTTTTTCAGGTCGTACTGCGTCCGCTTTGTGATGATCTCCTCCTGGAAGGCGAGATATTCATCCAGCATATGGCGCAGGGACAAAATCTTCGGCTGCTGCTGGTTGTTGACCAGCGCGAGCATCGTCACGCCGAACGTGGTCTGCATCTGCGTCTGGGCGAACAGCCGGTTCAGAACGACCTGCGGGTTCGCGTCCTTTTTGAGCTCGATAACGACGCGCATGCCGTTGCGGTCGGTTTCGTCGCGGATGTCGGAAATACCCTCGAGGCGCTTGTCGCGCACCTGCTCGGCCATGTTGGCGATGAGCTGGCGCTTGTTGACCTGATAGGGAAGCTCGGTCACGATGATGCGGGTGCGGCCCTGGCCGAACTCCTCAA
>CADBOK010000249.1 GCA_902796245.1 Oscillospiraceae bacterium
CGACGGGGAAGGTGTTGGAGAGCTTGAGGCCGAATTCCAGACCCCTGGAGTCTGCCAGCGCCTGCAGGCGCTCGAACATCGGCACGGCGTCGGCCCACTGCAGATCCTCGTTGAAGTGGTGCTCGTCGAAGACGATGTAGTCATAGCCCATGGAATCGAGGATGGTGCGGGCGGTCTTGTAGCCGAGGATGGTCGGGTTGCACTTGACGAAGGTATGCAGGCCCTTTTCGGTCAGGAGATAGGACGCGATGCGCTCGATCTCCTGCGGAGGACAGCCGTGAAGCGTAGAAACGGTGACGCTGCGGCTGACGCGCGGGGAAATGCCGGCGATGAAGTCTTTTTCCTGCGGGAACAGCTCGGTCAGGACGGCGAGGCATTCCTTGAACTGCGCGGTATTGGACGCATCCATCATGTTGTCGATGTAGCTGTTGACCTTCTCGCCCTTGATGCCCTCGAGATCATAGCCGACGGACATATTGAACACGAAGCCGTCCGGAGAGCCGAGGCCGTAGACCCTGGACAGGACCTTGAGCGCGCACCAGGCCTTGATATACTCATTCTGCGCCTGCGGGACTTCCAGCTCGGTCGACCATTCCTGATTGTAGCCCTCGTCGGCGGCCAGAATGCACGGACGCGGCACGCAGCGGGCCAGCTCTTCGCCGTCCATCTTCTGCACGGTCTTGACCTCGAAGAAGCGGGCGCCTGCAAAATAGGCGGCGATGATGTTCTGCGCCAGCTGGCTGTTGGGGCCGGCTGCCGGGCCGAACGGGGTCTCGATCGTCTCGCCGAAGATGGGGAGCGTCTTGCCCGCGGCATAATACGGCGTGTGCACGCCGAAGATCTCACCCTCGCGGGCGTATTCGGTGACGATCCAGTTCATCAGAGACTTGAACGGGATCGGATACATTTTTTCAGACATGTGATTACCTCCTAAGTTTTAATAGCCGCGGCCCTTCCAGAACAGCATCAATCCGATGGGCAGCCCGGCTGTGACGAATGTCACGAAATCCTTTGCGAATGCCAGCGCCTGCGCGCCGAAATCCGCTGCGCTGAACAGCGCCAGCACGCTGGTCAGAAAAATCAGAATACTTTTGAAAACGGAAGGACTGAAACGGCAAAGATCACGGTTATTCCCGCGCGTTTTCCGCAGAGCAGCAGGAGCCAACCGACCAGCGCGGCCAGCCCGGCAAACGCGGCGACATACACGGTCAGCTTCCCCGGAAAGAGTTCCGGCAGATAATACTCAAAGAACGAATTCAGACAGCGCAGGCCGAGCCGTTCCGTTCCGATATCGAAGAGGGCAAACAGCGCGGCGTCGAGCGTGGAGAACACAAGCACGGCAAGCAGGAGCCACTTGCAGACTCTCTGACGGGTGGTTTCGTACATTGGGCTGCCCTCCTATCTTCCGTTGTAGGGGCCGGCGACTCTGTCGACCCGATAAATGTTACGAATTCGCCTCAGATTTCCAGAAAATCGCTGCATTCTGCGGGCGGACAGAGTCGTCCGCCCCTACAGAGTGCGTTGCTTAATACTCTCTGTGGTTCAGTGCGCCCCAGAGCTTTTTGGCGGATTCGAGGATGTGGGCGTTTTCGGCTTCCTCGTCGATGCCGATGAGCTCGCGATCCTTCATCAGAAGCTTGCCGTTTGCAATGGTCGTGCGGCAGAGCTTGCCGGTCATGCCGAAGAGAATGTGGCCGTCGATGTTTTCGTCCGAGAACGGGGTGAACGGCTTGTAATCCATGACGATGATGTCGGCGGCAGCGCCAGCCTTGAGAACGCCAAGCTCGTCCGGGAAGTATTTCGCGCCGATCTTCGCGTTATTCTTGAACAGCATGCCGGTCACTTCGCACCATGCGACGTTCGGCAGGCAGGCGTTCAGGCGCTGGACGCAGAGCGCGGCCTTGAGCGACTCGATCATGTCGTTCGTCCATGCGTCGGTGCCGAGGCCGAGCAGGATGCCAGCCTTGGACAGCGGCAGCACCGGGCAGACGCCGACGGCGTTGGACATGTTGGACTCGGGGTTGTTGACAACCATGGTATGGGTGTTCTGGATGAGCTCGATCTCAGCCGGGTTCACATGGATGCAGTGGCCGAGGATGGTCTTGTCGCCCAGGATGCCGTGGTCGTGCAGGCGCTGCACGGGGCGGCGGCCATAGTTCTGCAGGCTGTCATAGACATCGTTCATGCCCTCGGAGACGTGGATGTGATAACCGGTGCGGCCATTGTTGGCCTCGACCATGCGGTCGAAGGTCTTGTCCGAGATGGTGAACAG
>CADBOK010000250.1 GCA_902796245.1 Oscillospiraceae bacterium
ATCTATCTGCCCGAGGTCGACTTCGACATGGACAAGTTCGTCGCCGACGTCTCCAAGCGCTATGAGGAGAAGAAAAACTGCATCGTCGCCGTCTCCGAGGGCGTCCACTATGCCGACGGCCGCTTCGTCTCCGAGGCAAAGACCGCCGCGACCGACGGCTTCGGCCATGCCCAGCTGGGCGGTCTGGCCGCAACGCTGGCCGGCATCATGAAAGAGCGCACCGGCGCGAAGGTCCGCGGCATCGAGCTGAGCCTGCTGCAGCGCTGCGCGGCGCACTGCGCCTCCGGCACCGACATTGAAGAGTCCTTCATGTCCGGCAAGACTGCTGTCGAGCAGATGGTTGCCGGTCAGACGGACAAGATGGTCGGCTTCGAGTGCGACCGTACGAACGGCTACACCTGCAAGGCCAAGCTGTTCAATCTGTCCGATGTCGCCAACTTTGAAAAGAAGTTCCCGGCCGAGTGGATTACGCCGGAAGGCAACTACGTGACGGAAGACTTCATCAAGTACGCCATGCCGCTCATTCAGGGCGAAACGAAGCTCGAAAAGGTCAACGGTCTGCCCCGTTTTGCAAGACTGAAGAAGGTCTTCGCAAAGTAAGCTCCCGCTAATCAGGCCCGTATCAGTACACAGACTGATACGGGCCCTTTTCTGTCTCCGGCCTGTTTACAGGGCCGGATATTTGATGAGATCATACAGTCTGCCAGAAGACGCTCAGAAAGCCCCGCGCGCCGTTGACGGCATAGGCAAACGCCAGCACATAGGCCAGATAGCCGGGGATGCACAAAATCTTGAAGGTCAGCTTATTCCGTCTGATTATTTCGTGGGTGGTCAGCCCCAGCTCCACGCACCGGCTTTGTACCTCCGGGCTGTAAAGATGCACCATGCCGACCGCGCCCTTCCGGATGCCGGCGGCGCAGACCAGCACCAGCACGCTCAGCCCCAGTCCCTCAAGAAGCGTTTCAGATCCCGGTCCAGCGTGCTCATTTCATCGACTGCGTTCATCGCGTGGTCGGACGCGCAGATCTTTCCGAGGCTCGTCGCGCACATGAGCTTGAAAAAGCGCAGGCAGGTCCTGCGGTACGCATCGCCCTCAAACTCCGCGTCCGATTTCGGCAGAATTTCGTGCCCGGCGTTCCGGATGGTGCGGTAGCCCTCGATATTCGCGTCGATCATCCGGTTCAGATAGGCCGTGTCGCCCTTGCGCTTTTTAAGATCGCCGTCCGCTTTGCAGCACGCAAAGGCCACCGGCAGCACAAACGCCGCATGGCAGAGCAGGTAGTCCTCCATGTTCGGCTCATAGGCCGCCTTGTATTTCGTGCCCGCAAAAATCTCTCCGATCAGCCGCTCGTCGGAGGGCGCGCCCGGGATCTGACCGATGGTGATCTTTTTGAGGTCGATGGACGCCACGCGGTCGCGCTCCCGGTGTCATGCCGAGGACGCAAATGCGAACAGGACGTTTTTCTCCGGAAGCGATGCGGCGAGCGCGCGTGCGCGCACGTTGCTGCCCACGAAGACGATGTTCTTCGTCCGGTTCGCCTGGAGCGTATCCAGGATCGAATCGAGCTTCGTATAGCGCAGGACGACGAAGATCACATCGTACTGCGTCTCCGGCTTCAGCTCTGTCGTCACCGGAATCCGGCTCACCGACACGCGGGGAGAAAATTTGTCCTTGATCCGCAGTCCGTTCTGCCGGATCTCCTCCGCCCAGCTTCCCCGCGCAAGCAGGGTTACATCTTTTCCCACACGGAACAGATTTCTCGCCAGATTACAGCCCGGCACGCCGTCGTCCTTCAGCACCCGCCGGATTTCGCGCAGCGCGTTTTCCGGCTGCGGCACGATATGCAGGGCGTTGGACACGATCACCACGTCGAAGGACTTGTCCGCATACGGCAGGCAGAACAGATCCTGCACCGAAAAATGCAGCTTGGAAGAGCAGCTGTCCTTCTTTGCTTCCCGGATCATTTCCTCCGAAGCATCCGTCGCTTCGATGCGCTCCGCCGCGTTTACGATGTGCTTCGCAATCAGGCCCGTCCCGGTTGCCAGCTCCAGCACGGTCTTATGCAGCACCACCGGACGGAGCAGCTCGTACAGCCTCTCATACGCCGCCATGTCCCTGCGCAGAAAGCAGTCGTAGATCCCCGCGTTTCTGTCCCAGAAATTCCTGCGTTCTTTCATATTCGTCACCCTCTGATCTGCCGTTAAGCTCCTCTAACTCATATCGGCACGCGAACAGTTAGATAACACTAACCGGCATTCTTTCGGAAAGCCGCATCTCTGCGGCTTCGCGCTTATTGTATAGAAAAGAACCTCCCATGTCAATATGGATGGGGCGGCTTTGCTGTTACATGGAGATCAATCCGAAGGCGTTGGCCACGGAGCTGATGAGGATGATTGCGGCGAAGAACGGGCAGAGGAAGCGGATCATGGCGTTGAAGACCTTTTTCCGGCGGAACGTGGGCTCGCTGAGCAGGATCTCCTGTTCGATGCGGCTCACGCCTGCGACCCGCGAGACGAGCAGGCAGACCGCAATGGCCGCGATGGGCATCATGACGGAATTTGTCAGAAAATCAAAGAAATCCAGCAGCTGCATGCCGATGATCTTCACGCCCGCCAGCGGCCCGTAGCCGAGCGAGGACAGACTGCCGAGCACCAGCATCACGACGCCGACGACGGCCGTCGATTTTTTCCGGCCCCAGCCGAGCTCGTCCTGGAAGGTCGACACGGCGCTCTCCGTCAGCGCGATGGAGCTTGTCAGCGCGGCAAACAGCACCAGCAGGAAGAACAGAATGCCGATGGGCGTCCCGAGACCCATGGAATCGAAGACCTTCGGGATCGTGATGAACATGAGCGACGGGCCCGCCTTCAGCGCGTCGGGGTCGCCGCCCGAGAACGCGAACACGGCGGGGATGATCATAAGTCCAGCCATAATGGCGATGGCTGTGTCGAAAACCTCCACATTGCGCGTTGAGCCCTCGATGGAAATGTCCTTTTTCATGTACGAGCCGAACGTGATGAGAATACCCATGGCGATGGACAGCGAATAGAACATCTGCCCCATGGCCGCCACGACCGTCATCCAGGAAAAATGCGCGAGGTTCGGCACGAGGAAATATTTTACGCCCTCCAGCGCGCCGGGCCGCGTCACGGAATAGGCCGCAATGATGACCGACAGCACCACCAGCACCGGCATCATGACCTTCGACACGCGCTCAATGCCATTTTCCACGCCCGCGAAGATGATCGCCAGCGTCAGCGCCGCGAACACGATGAAGCAGACCTCCGCCGAGACGCCGTTGGAGATAAACGCGGAAAAATAGCCGTCGGCGGCAAGCGCGCTGCTGCGGCCGAGCACGTAATCGGCCAGATACTTGACGACCCAGCCGCCGATGACCGAGTAATACGGCACGATCAAAATCGGGATGATTGCGTTGATCCACCCGCCGAACCGCAGCCAGCCGGACTTGCCGAACGCCGCGAACGCGCCGACCGGGCTTTTGCCCGTCATGCGGCCCAGCGACGTTTCGGCGACGATCATCGTATAGCCGAACGTCATGGCCAGCAGGATATAGACCAGCAGGAAGATCCCGCCGCCGTATTTCGCGGCCAGATACGGAAAGCGCCAGATGTTCCCCAGTCCGACGGACGCGCCCGCCGCCGACAGAACAAAGCCGAGCTTCCCGGAAAATGTACCTCTTGTATGTGATTTCTGACTCATTTCTCTTCTCCGATCTGCCGCACAAAACGCGCGGCTTTTACAGTGTATCACAGAAGTGTGTAAAAAACAATCCCTCACAGAAAAACACATGTTTTTCTGTATTTGCATTTTTGCGACTGCTCCCTCCCGCGCCGCCGCCGGAGAAAACGGCGGGGAAGTACGCGGGCGGATCCCGCGCGCTTTTCGTTTCTTAAGAAATATTTATTGTTTTTCGATAAATTTTAGTTGACAAACGATCCGCTTCGTGATAGCCTGTAGTCACGGGAAGGGAGTGTGCTTCTTATGAACTGGTCAAAGGATCGCTCCATCGCGCTCTCGCGCGGGTGCGTGGTGCTGTTTATGGTTCTGCTGGCGGCGCTCGACATCGGGTGCTATTGGGCAGTCAAATGGTTTGTCGGGCTGCGGCTGATGAACTGGCAGTATGTGTTTTTGATGATGCTGACAATTTATCTTTGCAGCGGCTTCGGCTGGGTGCTGCTCGTGCGGCTGTGGCAGCTGCTGGACAATATCCGCAGGCAGCTCGTCTTCGACCTGCGGAACGTCAAGCTGCTGCGGCAGGTCAGCTGGTGCTGCGTCGGGGCGGGAGCCGTGTGCCTCGTCAGCTGTCTGTATTATCTGCCGTTTATCGCGGTCGCCATCGCGGCGGGCTTCATGGCACTGATCGTGCGCATCGTCAAGAATATTTTCCAGCAGGCCATCGACATGAAGGCCGAGCTCGACCTCACGATCTAGGGGAGGGGAGCGGCATGGAAATTCTCGTGAATCTGGACGTGATGATGGCGAAGCGCAAAATTTCCGCCGGAGAGCTGGCCGAGCGCGTCGGCATCACGCCCGCAAATCTGTCCATTCTCAAAAACAACAAGGCCAAGGCCATCCGCTTTTCCACACTCATGGCCCTGTGCCGCGAGCTCCGCTGCCAGCCGGGCGACCTGCTGGAATTTGTGGACGATCAACAGGAGGGTTCCGATGGAAGAACATAAAAACAGCGAATTCCCCCGTCCGCCGGAAACGCCCGATTGGGCGCAGGAGGCGCTCGCACCGAAAAAGCCGCCGTTTTCGGCCAGCCGGAAGGAGCAGCTGCTGGCGTTCGGGATGTATGTGCTGGCATATGTCTATCTGGGCTATCAATGGTGGGCGCTGCCGCTGTTTGCAGCCGGATTTATCGCTGCGGCGGAGTATCTGTTCCGGGGACAGAAGCGTTCGTGGGAAAGCTGGATCTGGCTGGGCTGCATGCTGCTTGTGACCGGCTGCATCGCCTGGCGCGGGCTGCACCCGTATCAGTACGATTCGCGCTATCCCGAGCTCGTCAATCATGAGTATATTTTGTCAGAAAAGCTGCTGTTTCTGATCCTGCACATCTTCGCCGTCTACTGGCTCATGAGCCGTTCCGGGCGGCTGACCGGCGGCGAAAGCGGCCATCTGCTGCCGCTTGATGCGCTGTATGCGTTTGTGATTATCCCATTCAAAAATTTCTTCCTGCGCATCCGCTGCGTACTGTTCGCGCTGAAGCCCAAAAAGGAGAGGAAGATCAACGCAGGGGCTGTCGCAGCCGCCGTGCTGGCCGCGTTCATCGTGCTGGTGCTGCTCGTCATGGCCATGACGCAGCTGTCCGCGGCAGACGACACGTTCAGCAGCCTTTTGGAGGGCCTGCGCGACGCGCTGACACTCGATCTCGATCAAGTGTGGTTCTATCGCTTTCTCCTCAGTCTTCCCGTCGGAGCCTATGTCTTCGGCCTGCTCGCGGGCCTTGGCCGCGAAACGCCCGAGACGATGCGGAAACACGGCGCGTCCGCAGAAACCGCTCTGCCAAAGCTGCGCGTCGTGCCGGAGGCTGTCTGGCTTGCGGCGCTGGGCGTGTTCAGCGCGCTCTATCTCGCATTTTTCTTCGTGCAGGGCCGTTATCTGTTTGGTGCGTTCACGCGGACGCTCCCGGAGAGCTTCACGGTCGCGGAATACGCCCGCCAGGGCTTCTTTGAACTCTGCCGCGTCATGGCGATCAATTTTACTCTCTTCTGGCTCGTCTCACGCACTGCGCGCCGAGAAAGCAGGCCCGTCCGCTATATGGCGGCGGCGCTTCTGATTGAGAGCATGCTCTTCGCCGTCGTCGCCCTGTCCAAGCTCGCGCTCTATATCGACTGCTTCGGCTTCACGCCCAAGCGCCTGCAGAGCACCTGGCTCGTCTGCGTCCTCCTGTTCGGCAGCGCCTGCGCGCTCTATACGCACCTGACCGGCAGGAAAAGCATGCGCATCTGGATGATCTTCGGCGCCGTCACGCTTGCGCTGCTGTGCGTCTGGTAAATTGTCGGGTATCCGCGGATCGACACGAAAAAATCCGCGGATACCCCCTTGACAGCGCCGGGACCCTGTGTTATTATAATAAAGCTTTTTAGAGGGCGTCATATCGCGGGATAGAGCAGTTCGGTAGCTCGTCGGGCTCATAACCCTTAGAGTTAGCGTCCAGCTTTCAGGAGCAAAAAGTCAACATCGCGGGATAGAGCAGTTCGGTAGCTCGTCGGGCTC
>CADBOK010000251.1 GCA_902796245.1 Oscillospiraceae bacterium
GAAGCAGCGGCTCTGCGCGGCAAAGTGCAGGCAGGCCTCATACGAGCAGCCGCGGCAGTCGTGGATGGAGCCGTTCTGCAGGGAGATGGTCTTCGTCTCAAACGTGTCCGGCAGGCGGGCGAGCACCTGTTCGCCGAGCCAGACGGTATTTGAGCGCCTGTTGTCCGACGCATGGAGCATGAGGAGCTTCGGCCGGGCAAAGCGCGGCAGCGCAAAGGCCGCAAACCGTCCGGCCAGCTGCTTCATCTGGTGCGTATAGGTCTGCTCCCAGCTCAGATGCAGGCGTCCCGCTTGAATGTGCTGGTTATACAAAGAGCCGGTTCCCTCGACAAGGGGTTTCCCGGGAAAGGCACAGCCGGACAGATTTGCCGCGAAGATCAGCTCGCGCGCGGCCTGCTTCGTATAGAGCTCCCCCGCTCCGTCGACAATTACGCCGCCAAGGCAGCCGGACAGGCAGTCCGGCTGCCTCCGAAGCGTCCGCAGCAGTTCGTAAAACGTCCCGTCCGGGCCGTATTCATCCAGCGCGGCGGCAAACAGCAGACGGCGGCCCGCCGCCGAGGCAATTCGCTCCGGTGGAAGCTCCTTCACGCGGAGCCCAGCCAACGCCTGCGGCAGCAGGCGTTCCAGCCGCACGCTGCGGCCGATGCGCACCAACGTCAGTTCCTGTTCCATGTCAGTATTCAAACGCCTCCAATGCGGCATGCGTCCTTTGTAATTCTGCCAGCAGCGCGGGCTCGATCGGCTCGCGCACCAGCTCGGCGCCGAACGGCGTCATGCGGCTGCGGCAGCCGAAATACGCGCTGCCGAGTGGAATCGCACCAAAGTGTTCCTGTCCGCGCACGAGCCGCAGAATGCTCACCGCGGCGGAGGACAGCGCGGGAGCCAGATACGGCTTGAAGCCGAGCTCACGCACGCGCAGATTCGCCGTGCGGGTCTTTTCGGTCAGACTGGCGGAGAGCGCTGCGTCATAGTCCGCTCCGCAGCTGTTCGCGCAGACAAGGCCCTGTCCGTGCGGGCCGTAGACGCGCAGGTTCTGCTCATCCAATTCAAGCTGCCGCGCGTAATACGTACAGCGCGCGGCCATGACGCCGAGGCCGAAGCCCTGCACCTGCTCGGGAAGCAGGCCGGCAAAATCAACTTCCCCCACCGCATTCCGATTGCTCTGCAAAAAGACGGAGCGCGACAGATGGTCGACCGGATCGGAGATCTGGCAGAACAGGCCGGTAAAGCCGGTGTTTCGCGCCATACGGGCATACGCGCCCACCATGGCCCGGTTGGCCTCGTACTGCGCCATGCGCACATCCTGCACGGTCGTATCCAGCCCCGGCACGCCGCGCGAGGCCGTAAACGCGAACAGGTCGCAATGGAACAGGTCTTTTTCCTCACAGCTCACGACCTCCGGCAGCGCATCGCCGTCCAGCGAAAGCACCTGGTTCAGCTCCAGCTCATACCGGGCGCACTGGGCCTTGTTTGGGTCAAAAATCTGAATTTTGGAAAATTCATGACCCAGCAGCTTCAGCGCCAGCAGCGCCGTGCCGCCCACGTCGCCGAGACCGACGAGGGTGAGGACAAGGCCGTTTTTTTTCGGCTTCTGCCACGCTTCCAGCACGGAAAACGCATTCTGAAAGCGGACGTTCAGGACGCCCGCGCCATGCGCGCGCACGAATCCGGCCAGCTCGCCGGAGGCCGGTTCGGCCGGCATCAGGCAGCGGACAGTCTCCGGCTCGGAACGCTCGGCCAGATCGCGGATGCGGAAAAGCCCGCGCGATCGCAGCGGGTCGCGCTGCACCAGAAACACCAGTGGTGCAGACACAGTCTTACACGCCTGCGCGTCCGGCGGAAAGAGCGCGTCATCCTCTGCGCAGAGACAGAATCCGTGCCATTGCTTTAGGATCATGAAATCAACTCCTATTATAGTGCGGGTCTTCCCGCGCCAGTTGTAGGGGCCGATGCCCACATCGGCCCGTGGGAAAGTTACGAATTCGCCGTAGATCCTCGTAAAGACCGGTGCATCCAGCGGGCGGACAGAGTCGTCCGCCCCTGCGGAACACGGTGGATCGAAAATCCCGCTGTAGGGGCCGACGACTCTGTCGGCCCGAAAAATATAACGAATTCGCCGAGAATTACCGTAAAAACGGCCTGCTCTGCCGGGCCGATGTGTACCGGCAAGCGGCAGACCCACATCCGTAACGCTCCCTCGTCGCGAGCGGCTGTGACCGGCATCGGCCACTACAACTGGCGTGGGAGCGCCCCGGCTCCACTTTGAATAAAGGTGAGCCTTTTACCGGCAGATGCGGTCCAGGCGGGCGAGGTCTTCTTCGAGGTAGCTTGAGGCCGGGAGGGAGAAATCGAAGGTCATGCAGTCGCCCTTGTCGGGCAGGCGCGGCTGCGTGAGGGCTTCGCCGAGGCGGCGGATGGTCAGGGCAGCCGAGAAGACCCGCTGGTGCTCGCGTTCGAGCGCACGCAGAATCTGCATGGCGTTTTCCAGCGCCGTCTTCGAAAGGCCCCGGATGCTTTCCTCCGTCACGTCGAAGAAATAGCCGGGATAGACATACGGCAGGATCATATTGACGGACGGGAGCATGCGTTCTTTCTGCCTGCGGCCCGCGACGCTGTCGCCGCCGATGAAGGGATAGAGCAGGCTTTCCGTGACCCAGTAATGCAGATTGGGAATAAAATACTCGCACTCCGCCCGCCTGCCCTGTACGCGCATTAGATCGCGGCCATAGCCGGACATGACGGCCACGACGATGCGGTCGACGGCAAGCTGCTCCTGCCGGAAGACGCGGTCAAGCTTTTCGATGCGGTAGCCCTTGTGCAGCAGATCGTCGACCAGAATGATGGGCCGGTGGAACGAGCGCAGCGCGCGCACCTGCCCCGGCAGCGGAGAATAATCCGGGTATTCCTCGATTGTAAAGCTGCGCACGTCCGGCGCGTAGCATTTTTCCACGTGGAGCGTCTTCGTGACCGTGTTGGGGACGATGGCATCCGCGAAGATTTTTCCGTAAGGCACGCACATATACGGCCCCAGCTGGCGGACACCCTCTGGCACGTCCTGCACGCCGTTCATGTGCTCGATGCGCTGGGCGATAGCCTGATTGAGCAGCTCCGTGTCGAAGCACAGAAGGAGCTTGCCGGGGAACATGGCGCTCAGCGCCATGCGAAGGCGGGGCCGGGTCTGCAATACGGCCTCGCGCACGGCGGGCGCGTCGCGGTGCGGCGGCTTGATGCAGAGCATGGCGTCCTGCAGGAGCATGACGGGGTTGCGCATGTCGACATAGTAGATGCCGCGCACGGCCTGTGTGAAGCCGAGCTGGCACAGGGCGCTTTGCAGCGCCGTCTGCTCTTCTTCGCAGCGGCAGAGCGCGTAGGTGTGCCCCTGCTCGAGACTTCTGGCCAGCAGCTCGTTGAGGAGCATGCGCAGCGCGTCCTCTCCTTCGGCCTGCGCCGCGTCGATGAACAGGATCTGCCCTGAGGCATGCTGGCGCACATAGCTGCACGCCTCCAGAGAGCCGAGCGCTCCATACAGATCGTCCAGCAGAATCGTATGTCCCGCCGCCCAGCCGAGCAGGCGCGCAGGTCTTGCCAGCAGCAGCGCCGCGCGGGGTGCTTTTTTGCCCTGCATGCAGTCCCGGACGGCCTGCGGGAGCGTGTCATCGTCCTGCGTAACATTCTTAAAATACAGCTCTTCGCGCCGCAGCACGTCCTTCTGCTCCGGCGAGCGGACATACAGGCCGCATTCATAGATATACGTCTGCACAACCGGCGCGACGAGCATGGAGATATCAAGGTTCTGGTCGACCGAGGCGCGGATGCGCGTGGAGCTGACCGTCTCGTAAAACGGCGGCAGCGACAGAAGCAGCAGCTTTCCCCGGATGATCGAGGCCAGCGCCGCGCGGTCGGCGCTGCCGTCACGACAGAAGATGATGTGGTCGTAATCCGCGGCCGTGCCGGGCTCCGTGCGCTTGTAGGCCGAGGCGTTCGCGATCACGTCGCTGCCCGCGACAAGGTAGACCTCCCGGCCCGGAAACAGCTGCCGCAGCCGCGCAAGATCCTCCGGCATGGCGATGTTGACGGGGATCTCGTCCGGGAACAGATACGTGTCCCACTGGTCGGCAGTCGAAATGGAGACGATGCGGCGGCGCAGGAGCTTGGGAAGCGTCTTCTTGCTCCACGAGAATTCGTCGACGGCAAGATAGACCTCAAAGCCGCGCGCGCGGATCTCCTGTACGATCTGCTTGTGGCCGACGGAGAACGGGTCGAACGTGCCGGGGAAGAACGCGGCGGGCTTTTCCGCCGGGAAGCGGAACGGGCCCTCCAGCAGCTCCTGCCGGACGGTATAGCGGTAGAGATGGTTGAGCATGGCC
>CADBOK010000252.1 GCA_902796245.1 Oscillospiraceae bacterium
CGTCTGGCTGCGCAATATGTATAAAGAGGTTGAGAAAATGACGAATTCTAAGAAAATGAACCCGCAGAAGCTGAAGGATATGCTGCTGAAATACGCGCTGTACATTATCCTCATTCTGCTCCTTGTTGTGATCGTTGCGATCAAGCCCAACTTCCTTTCCGTCGGCAACCTGATCTCCATTCTGAAGCAGGCTTCCACAAAGGGCATTCTGGCCTACGGCGTCGCGGGCATCATCATCCTTGCCGGTACCGACCTGTCTGTCGGCCGTGTGCTTGGCCTCTGTGCGGCTGTCTCGGCATCTCTGCTGCAGTCGGTCACGTTCGCGTCGAGATACTATCCCAGCATCACTGAGCCGCTGCCCCTGATTGTGCCGTTCCTCATCTGCGTGGCCATCGCGGTCATCATCTCTGCGTTCAACGGCTTCGGCATGGCAAAGCTCCACATGCACCCCTTCATCGTCACCCTCGGCACGCAGCTGATCTCCTACGGCCTGTGCTGCATCTACATCGAGAACCAGCCCTCCGGCTCCACGCAGGCGCTGTCCTCCCTTGACCAGCGCTATCTTGCACTGGCGACGGGCTCGATCGATATCTTCGGCTTCAAGCTGCCGTATCTGGTCATCATCTTCCTGCTGCTGGGCGTTCTGACATGGGTCGTCTGGAACAAGACTCGCTTCGGCAAGAATATGTTCGCTGTCGGCGGCAACTCCGAGGCCGCTGAGGTCTCCGGCGTCTCCGTCACGAAGACCATCATGGGCGTGTTCCTGTACGCCGGTCTGATGTACGGCATTGCCTCCTTCCTTGAGGGCGCCCGTATCCAGTCCGTCGGCACTGCGACCGGCATCAACTATGAGCTCGACGCCATTGCGGGCTGCGTCATCGGCGGCGTTTCTTTCAACGGCGGCATCGGCACCGTTCCCGGCGTCGTGATCGGCTCGATCATCCTGCAGGCGATTAACTACGGCCTGTACTTCCTCGGCGTCAACGCTTACCTCCAGTACATCATCCGCGGCGCGATCATCATCATCGCCGTCGCCATCGACGTGCAGAAGTACGTTGCAAAGAAATAATTGCTCTGCGGCTTTTCAAAGCCACTGCGCTCCATTATAATAGGATGGACGCAATCGCAGCAGATCTTCATGAGGCGCGTTGCGGCTTGCAGCGCGCCTCACTTTTTTTAAGAAAGGACGATTTTTCCCATGCTGACCATTCAAAAGCTCCCCCTGTGCTCCAAGGGCGCGCCCGTCGCCATCACGCTGGAAAATCGCAGTCACATGCGCGTGACGCTGCTGTCCTACGGCGCGACGCTCCAGTCCATTGTTGTACCGGATCAGAACGGCGTTCCGACCGACGTGCTGCTCGGCTACGAGACGGTGAAGGAATATGAAGAGAACGACGGCTATCTCGGCGCATGCATCGGCCGCAACGGCAACCGCATCGCGGGCGCGGCCTTCACGCTGAACGGCCAGCGCTTCGGGCTCACGGCCAACGAGGGTAAAAACCAGCTCCACGGCGGTCTGTGCGGCTTTGACAAGAAGCTCTGGAATTACACCTGCCGCGAAAACAGTGTGGAATTCACAGCCGTTCTGGCGGACGGCGAAGAGGGCTATCCCGGCAGGCTCGACGTATCCATCACATTTACCCTGACGGACGACAATGCGCTGCGCATCGATTACCGTGCCGTCAGCAGCGCGGATACCGTCGCGAATTTCACCAACCATGCCTATTTTAACCTCAATGGGCAGGGCAGCGGCGACGTGCTGGGCCATTTGCTCCAGCTGAATGCCTCCACCTACACGCCTGCCGATGCCGCAACGCTGCCGACCGGCGAGATTGTCCCCGTAGATGGCACCTGCATGGATTTCCGCACCGCGAAGCCCATCGGCCAAGACATTCACGACGCGGCGCTCGCGTCCTTTCGCGGCTACGACACAAATCTCTGCCTGGATGGCTGCGGCTTGCGCAAGATCGGACAGGCCGAGGGCGATCAGACCGGCATCGTGATGGAGGTCGAGACGACGCTCGAGGGCGTGCAGCTCTACACCGGTAACTTCATTTCTGACCGTGCGGGCAAAAACGGCGCGCGCTATGCATCCTACGGCGGCTTCTGCCTCGAGACGCAGCACTATCCCGACGCGATCAACCAGCCCGCGTTCCCGTCCCCGGTCCTCCGGCAGGGCGAGCAGCTGCACGAGACGACGATCTACCGCTTCCGTGTCAGAAAGTGAGGCTCATGTATGGTCAGTCTTGGCATTGATATCGGCGGAACCGGCTGCAAATGCGTCGCTTTCCGCGACACCGGCGAACAGATCGCCATGTCCTACCGCGAATACCCCACAAAGCCCGGCGAGGTGAACCTGAACGCGCTGACGCTGCGCGAGAGCGTGTTCTTCGTGATTGCCGACTGCGTCAAAAAGCTGGACGACGCGAAGCAGGTCGCGGCGATCACCGTCTCCTCCTTCGGAGAGTCCTTTGTCCCCGTCGACCGCAGCGGCCAGCCGCTGAGCGACATCATCCTCTATTTCGCCAACACTGAGAGCGGGGAATTCACCCGTCTGGTTGAGTCGGTCGGCGCGGAAAAGTTCATGCGCATCACCTGCGTCCTGCCGGATGCATCGTATTCGCTGGCGAAAATGCTCTACACGCTCCGCACGGCCCCGCGCCCGGTGTGGAAGTTCCTGTTCATTGCGAGCTATATCTGCTTCTGCCTGTCCGGCGAGACGGTCGCGGACTATTCCCTTGCCTGCCGCAGCATTCTCTTTGACGTGCGGAGGCTCTGCTGGTCGGACGAGCTGACAGGCGCCTGCGGCATTGACCCCGACACGCTCCCCGCCGTCCTGCCGACCGGCGCATGCGCCGGAACGCTCACGGCTGAGGCTGCCTCCGCGCTGGGGCTGCCGCGAAGCGTCAAGGTCGTCATCGGCTCGCACGATCAGATTGTCAACGCCCTCGGCTGCGGCGTGGCAAATCCCGGCGAGGCCGTCGACACGACCGGCACGGTCGAGTGCATCTGCCCGCTGTTCGCGTCCATCCCCGAAACGCTGGACTTTGAACGCGAGAATTACGCCTGCGTCCCGTATCTGGACGGACGCGGCTACGTGACCTACGCCTATAATATCTCCGGCGGCGCAGTCGTGCGCTGGTACCGCGATTCGCTGGCGTTCTATCTCAAACAGGCTGCAAAGGAGCGCGGCTGCTCCGTCTACGACATCCTGAACGAGACGTGCCCACCCGAGCCGACGGGGCTGATCGTCCTGCCGTTTTTGCAGGGCATGGGCGGCACGCCGGACGTGCTGACCGGCGCACGCGGCACGATCTACGGCCTTACGATGCACACCTCGCCCGCGGATATTTACCGCGCCATCCTCGAGGGACTGACCTTCGAAATGCGCTATAACCTTGAAAAGCTCGCCAAGTACGACATCCGCCCGACGACGCTCTTCGCTGCGGGCGGCGGCGCAAAGTCGCCCGTCTGGCGGCAGATCAAGGCGGACATTCTGGGCGCGGAACTCCGGCCCACGCTGGCCGGCGAGGCCGGTGCGCTCGGCAGCGCGATCCTCGGTCTTGCCGCCGCGACCGGCGAGACCGACCGGACGGCCCTTGCCGCCCGCTTCGTCCGCTACGGCCAGACGGCAAAGCCCGACGCGCAGCGGCACGCATATTACGAGAAGCAGTTCGCGCTCTATAAAGAGCTGCGCGAGTTTGAAGTCCGTCATGCCCGTGGATAACGCATCGGCGGTTGGCACCGTATTCGACATCAAGCAGCTTGCCGTCTACGACGGCCCCGGTATCCGCACAACGGTCTTTTTAAAGGGCTGTCCGCTGCGCTGCATGTGGTGCCATAACCCGGAGGGGCTTTCCTACAAGCCGCAGCTGATGGTGTCGACAAACAACTGCCTGCACTGCGGGGCCTGTGTCAGAGCCTGCCCGAACGGAGGAAACGCCTGCACGGCCTGCGGCCAGTGCATCCGCGCCTGCCCGCAGGGCCTGCGCAAGCTCTGCGGAAAGCGCTATACGGCGGAGGAATTGGCCCAAAAGCTCCTGCGCGACAAAGACTATCTTGCCGCGATGTCCGGCGGCGTGACGTTTTCCGGCGGTGAGCCGACCGGGCAGCCGGAATTTCTGCTGGAAACGCTGGAGCGCGTCGCGGGCATGCACCGCGCCATCGAAACGAGCGGCTATTGCAGCGGGACTGTATTCGAGGCCGTGCTGGCGCGGGTCGAGTATGTCATGATGGATCTGAAGCTGATGGATCCGGAGCGGCACCGGCACTATACGGGCGTGTCCAACGAGCCAGTTCTGGAAAACCTCGAGCGGCTGAAAAAGAGCGGAAAGCCGTTCCGTATCCGCATCCCGGTCATTCCCAGCGTCAACGATTCGGATGAGAATTTCGAGCAGACTGCCCAGCATCTGCTGGACGCGGAAAATCTGGAACAGGTCGAGCTGCTGCCGTACCATGTGACGGCAGGGGCCAAATACGAAATGGTCGGCCTGTCCTACCGCCCGGAATTCAACACCGCCGCCGCGCCGCGCCTGAACACGGAAATCTTCCGCCGCTATGGCCTGAAGTGTACCCATTTGTAGGAAGCTGAAAATATGCGTAGCACCCTACAATGAAATATGGCAGTGCCTGCGAATTCGCTGAAAGGCTTTCACAAGTTATGGCTGCCTTCCGCGACCTCTCAGTCAGCTTCGCTGACAGCTCCCCTTAGCAGGGGAGCCTTTTGTGCCTGCCTGCCGCAACCTCTCAGGCCCTACGGGCCAGCGTCCCTACCCTCTTTGGCCCTACGGGCCATTTCCCCCTGACAGGGGGAATCGGCCTCTGGAATGGGAGCCTTTGGGGAATTGCTTTTCCCTGCCCATGTCCCGACTGTATCCGCGCGGTGAATCTGCCACACTAACGGCAGATTTACCGGAAGAGGGGATGCAGATGAACAAACAGCTGCGGGGGCTTTTCTGCGCGGCGGCGCTGGCGGCGATGCTGGCGCTTCCCGCGCTGGCGGCGGAGCAGACGCACCGCGCCTATCTTTGCGGCTATCCGGATGGAAGCATCCGGCCAAACGCGCCCGTCACGCGGGCGCAGCTTGCCTGCACGCTTGTGCGGCTGGCAGAGGAGCCGCTGCCGGAGCCGGAGTGCGTGACATTTTTCGATGTGCCGTCCAGTCACTGGGCCTGTGCGCAGATCGGGAAGCTCACAGGACTGGGACTCCTGCCGTTTGGAGACGGCGGCTGGTTTTTGCCGTCGGCCGCAGTCAGCTGGCGGGAGCTTTGCAGCGTGCTGGACACGCTGGCAGGCTCGGAGACGGGCCGCGAAGCGTTCCCGGCGCTGACCGGCGCGTGGGCGGAGAAGACTGTCTTTGAAGCGGGGCAGGGGAGCGCCGCGGGCGGCGCGGCGGTCAGCCGGGCGGAGCTTGCGCGCGCGATGAACAGTCTGCTCTCCCGCAGCCCGGACAGGGAGGATGCGCAGCTGCGCGCCGCCGCGTGGTACTGGGACAATCAGGACGAGACGGCGTGGTATTACGCCGATCTGATCGAGGCGGCCGTCGATCATACCTGCCGGATCCCGGCTGCCGCGGAGCAGTGGACGGCCATCGGCTAGTAGCGTCAGCTGACGAGGGCACACACGGTTTTTCACGGGGCAAAACGACGGCTGGCGTCGTTATCCTCGTTGGCGGGCGACAGCCCGCCTGCCTTGTCTGCCTTGCCAGCTGCCGTTTATCCTCCGTGAAAAACTCCGAAGGACTTGCCGGCCGGTCTGGGGCGTTGTCTGCAAGGCAGAGGACGCAGGCATACCGTCGTATGTCAAGGACGATAACGCGGCAGACGGCGACCCAGTCCGGCCCGCAAGCGTGTGTGCCCTTGTCAGCTGACGCTATCGTTCCGCAATCGCAAACGGCGTGCAAAATGCTCAAAAATGAGGCGCGAAGTTTGTAAAAAATGGCGGGCAGAAAATTTGGCAGGAGCATTGAATTTTTCTTGCCCACCCTTTATAATGAAATTACAATCTAAGATTGGTAGCTGTAAGGAAGTGTTTCGCACACGGGCTGCAACTATCACTCGGCTTGCACGGCAGAGTGTTTCAGATGAAGATCTGAAGCACTTTTGTTATATGCACCGGTGAGCATCACGAAAAGGAGGAAACCCCATGAACTTACTCACAAACGGACGTGTCATCACCCGCGACGAGAGCGGCAAGGGCTATTACGAAAAAGGCGCCGTCGCCTATGAAGGCACCAAGATCGTCGAGGTCGGCGAAGAAGCCGCGCTGCGCGCAAAATACCCGCAGGCCGAGATCATCGACGCCAAGGGCGGCGTCATCATGCCCGCGTTCATCAACGCGCATACCCACATCTATTCCGCGCTGGCGCGCGGCCTGTCCATCGTCGGCAACAACCCCACGAACTTCTACGAAGTCCTTGACGGCACATGGTGGGCCATGGACCGCAAGCTGACGCTCGAGGGCTCCCGCGCCTCTGCCGATGCGCTGTACATCGACTGCATCAAGCAGGGCGTCACGACCATTTTCGACCATCACGCAGCCTACTGCGAGATCCCCGGCTCTCTGTTCCAGATCGGCGAGAGCGCCAAGAAATTCGGCATCCGCTCCTGTCTGTGCTACGAAGTCTCCGACCGCGACGGCGAGGAGAAGTGCCTGCAGGCCATCAAGGA
>CADBOK010000253.1 GCA_902796245.1 Oscillospiraceae bacterium
ATTGTGACGGTTCTGTTATACACTCATTACAAATACAAAGGAGGCGCACCGTATGTACCAGATCATGCTTGTGGAAGATGAAATGCTCGTCCGGGAGTCCATGGCGCAGAACACGGACTGGGAGAAATTCGGCTTTGCGCCGCCGCATGTCTTTGAAAACGGCCGGCAGGCGCTCGAACAGCTCGAATCCGTGCTGCCGGATGTGGTCATTACGGATATCTGCATGCCCTTCGTCGACGGACTGGAGCTGGCGCGGAACATCTATGAAAAATTTCCGGAGACCATCGTCGTCGTGCTGACAGGCTTCAGTGAGTTTTCCTACGCGCAGAAGGCCATCCGGTACCACGTTCACGATTATCTGCTCAAGCCCGTCAGTCCGAAGGAGTTTGACCAGCTGCTGGAAAACCTGTCCGCAGAGCTTTTGCGCCGGGACAACCGGCAGGGACTTTACAGCCGCGCCGTGCTGGCGGACGAGGTTCTGAAGGATCACTTTTTTCAGGGGCTTCTGCAGCCCGATGCGGCGCAGGAGCTGCCGGAGGCGACGCTTGCCGCGGGCGTCGAGCTTGGAGGCAGGCTCCACGCGGTCGCGCTGGCGGCTCCGGCGCAGCGGCCCGAGGGCTTTGAGGCGCAGGGCAGGCGAGTGGCGGAGGGCTGCGCGCCCGCGCAGCTGCGCCTGCTCGGCGACCAGCATATCATGCTCATCGTCAGCGGCGACGAGACGGCGGAGCTTATGGCGCGTACCGCCGCCGGCGCGCGCCATCTGCGTGCGGTGATGCAGGAGGCGGAGCTCACCGCGCCGATCGGCATCGGCGGCGCCTACGCCGGGCTCGACGGTCTGCGGCAGTCTGCGCAGGAGGCGCAGCACGCGCTGGGCTATGCGTTCTCCACGGGCGAGACGCTGCTGTTTGACCCGGAGCTTCGAAAATCCTCCGGCTCTTTGCAGACCGACGACTGCCCGACTGCGGCGCAGATTGCGGGCACGCTCCAATCCGGCAGCGGGAACCGCGCGCTGGAGCTGACCGGGACGCTGTTTACCTGTATGCGCCGGCGCAGGGTCCATGAGAGCGAGTGCCGACCCGTTTTGCAGCGTCTGCAGATTCTCATGGCCTCGCATCTGACGCGCGAGCAGCTGCTGCGCGCGCCCGCCATGCTCCTGCCGCAGCAGGGGCACGCGCTGGAAGAGGTACGGCTGTCTGTCGAACGGCTCGAGGGCTATATCCTGCAATGTCAGGCGCAGCACAACGATACCCCCGCCGCCCGCTGCGGCCGTCTGGCTGTCGCGTATATCAATGAGCACTATGCCGACAGCGATCTAAAGCTGCCGGATCTTCTGGAACACCTCGGCGTCAGCCGCAGCTACTTTTCAACGGTATTCAAGGAAAAGACCGGCCAGTCGTTCGTGGAATATCTGACGAACCTGCGTATGGAGAAGGCTAAGGAATACCTGCGCGAAACGGGGCTGTGTACCTACGAGATCGCCGAGCGCATCGGCTTTGCCGACCCGCACTATTTTTCGCTCACCTTCCGCCGCAGGACCGGTATGACCCCCAAGCAGTACAGAGAGGCTGAAAGCAAAGAATGAAGGAACGAAGACTCTTTTCCCGGCACTCCATCGGCACGCAGATCGCGGCGCTGTTCATGCTGCTGATCCTGGTCATCACGGGGGCTATGACGTATGTGTCCATCAGCGTTTCGACGAACGAGCTGCTGGACAACTCGACGGAATATACCGAGCAGCTTATCCGCCGCGTCAACGCGGAGCTTGACATGTACGTCGAATACATGAAGGATATCTCTGATTTTATCGTCGACAACGGCGCGGTCGCGGCCTATCTGAGCGCGGCCAACGAGCACCGGCTGACGGACGCGGCCTGCCGCAGCGCGCAGGAGCAGCTGGCCGCCGCGCAGAAAATCCGCTCGGAGATCACGGCCATTGCCCTGATCCCAGAGTCCGGCGGCGCGCTGTTCGGAAGCGAGGGCGCCTCGCTTAATACCTATTCCAATTACCGGGACGCGGAATGGTACCGGGCCGCGCTGCGGGAGCCGCACGAGGTGCAGGTCTCGTCCTCGCGCGTGGAAAACCTGATTGCGGGCCAGTATAACTGGGTCGTTTCGTTCTCCCGGGCCGTGTTTGACCGCGCAGGGAATATGCAGGGCGTTCTGCTCATTGACCTCAACTATCAGATTATCGACCGCCTCTGCGCGGAAATCCAGCTCGGCAGCCGGGGCTATATCTATCTGATCGACCAGACTGGCGGCATTCTCTGGCACCCGCAGCAGGATCTGATCTACGCGGGATTAAAGGAGGAAAACGTCGCGGAGGTTCTGGCGGCGAACAACGGCCGGACGCTCTCCGGTAAGGGAGGAGGGCGCAGGCTCTATGTCGCCTGCGAGTCGGAAGCCACCGGCTGGACGGCAGTGGGCGTCGCCTACACGCAGGAGCTGCTGCGCAGCCAGGACAGAATCTACACGACCTACCTGCTCATCGCGGCGGCCGCGCTGGTTTTTGCGCTGGTGTTCGCGCTTCAGCTCTCGCGCTCCATCGCCGGGCCCATCCGCCGCCTGATGCAGACGATGCAGCGCGTGGAGGACGGCGATCTGCATGTGCGCAGCCAGGTGTCCTCCCGCACGGAGCTCGGCCAGCTCTCCGACAGCTTTGACCACATGATTGCCAAGACCGCCGAGCTCATGGACGAGCGGCTGCGCAGCGAGGAGCAGAAGCGCAAGAGCGAATGGAAGGCGCTGCAGGCGCAGATCCAGCCGCACTTTCTATATAACACGCTTGACTCCATCATCTGGATGAGCCACGCCGGGCGCAATGAAGAGGTCGTGGAGATGACGAGCGCGCTGGCGCTGCTGCTGCGTTCGTCCATCGGCGACGGCTCCGACACCAACACGCTCAAGAAAGAGATCGCCCACGTGCGCAGCTACCTGACCATCCAGAAGATGCGCTACAACGAAAAGCTCCGCTATGAGATCGACCTTGACCAGCAGACAGAGGACTGTCTGCTGCCGAAGCTCATTTTGCAGCCGCTGGTCGAGAACGCGATCTACCACGGCATCAAGGTCAAGCAGCAGGGCGGCACGGTACGCATCGAGTCGCTGCTGGAGGAGGATCGGCTGCTCATCACCGTCGAGGATGACGGCGTGGGTATGACGCCGGAGCAGTTGGAGACCATTCTCGACAAGAAGGAATCGGATGCCGAGAGCAGCAAAATCGGCGTCTATAACGTCAACGAGCGTTTGCAGCTCTTCTTCGGCCCGGAGGCCGTCATGAAGTACTATTCGACGCCCGGAAAGCGGACGATGGTCATGCTCGTGCTGCCCATCATCCGGGAAAAGGAGAAGGAGAGCCATGCGGAAGGCTAGATGCATCGTCTTTGTGCTGCTGTTCTGCCTGCTTTTGCAGCTCACCGGCTGCGCGGCGGCGCAGAAGCCGCTGCGGGTAACACTGGTACTGAAAACCGTGACAGAGGTCGCGGAATTCTGGGGAACGCTGCTGTCGGGTGTGGAAAAGGCGGCGGAGGAATACGGCGTCGAGCTGAAGGTCCTGACCTCGCCGCGCGAGATCGATATTGACAAGCAGATCGAGCTGATCCGGCAGGTGACGGAGGAAAAGCCGGACGTCATGATCCTCTCTGCCGCAGATTACGACCGCTGCGCCGAGGCGACGGAGGAGGCCATCGCCGCCGGCATCGGCGTCGTTGCGATCGACACGGACGTCAACGCCGCGGGCCGGGCTTGCTATGTCGGCAGTAACAACTATCAGATTGGGCTGGAAATGGGCCGGGCCATGGCAGACTACCTGCCGGAGGGCGGAAAGGTCGCGGTCATCCAGCATATGCTGACGACCACGACGGGCATCGACCGCACGCGCGGCGTCCTAGACGCGCTGAACGAGGCCGGAAACATCGATATCCTCGGCAGCTTCTGCTGCGATAACTCGACCGAGCAGGCCCGTGCGATTACAACGGAGCTTCTTTCCGAAGACCCGGAGATCCGCGGCTTTGTCTGCACGAACGAGGTCTGCAACGTCGGCGCGGCGAACGCGCTGGCCGACCTCGGCATGGGCGGTCAGGTCTTCGTCGTCGGCTGTGACAACTCCCAGCGGCAGATTCAGTTTCTGGAGCAGAATATCATTCAGGCGATCGTCACCCAGCGGCCGTTCAACATGGGCTATATGGCCGTCCAGCAGGCCATCCGCGTGGCAAACGGCGAACAGACCGACGATTTCGTCGAGGTCGCCTGCGTCCTCATCACGCGGGAAAACATGTATACGCAGGAAAACCAGAAGCTCCTGTTCCCGATTCTGCGCTGAGACGGATCCGGGCCGCCTGCGCGCTGCAAGCGCTGTGACTTGCAGGCAGAAACATAAAATGATTGCGCAATTCCAAACAAAAAGCGTCTTCCGCAACGGACAGTGCCATTGCAGAAGACGCTTTTCATATACCCTGAAAGAATGAAGCCGTGCCTGCGTTCAGCCGGTATCCGACGCCCCAGACGGTCTGCAGGAGTCTGGGGTTCGCCGGGTCGTCTTCAAGCTTTTCGCGGATGCGGCCGATATGAACGGCGACCGTAATGTTGTCGCCCATCGATTCCAGCCCCCAGATCATCTCATAGAGATCCTCGCGGCTGAATACCTGGCCGGGGTGACGCATGAGGAAGAGCAAAAGCTCGTATCTTTTATTTTTGAGCGGGAGCTCCGCGCCGAAGCCGAGCCCGCGGATCTTATCCGCGTCGCCCGTGCGGGCGGACACCATCAGAATGGGGAGCTTTTTCTGCTCGCGCACCTGTCTGCAGATCGTAAAGCCGTCCACACCCGGGAGCATCAGATCTAAAAGAAGCAGATCAAACTCACCCGTCAGCGCCGCCCTGAGTCCCGCGCTTCCGTCCGGCTCGATGGTCACGTCATAGCCTGCGAGGGACAGATATACCTCCAATCTCAGCGCCCTTTTTGAGCGCAAAAAAGGCGCTGGTCATTGGTTCGTGAAAACCAACAATCCAGCGCCCATAACTTTGTGAAAGATTTTTCTGAAATTCAGCCACCGCAGCCCTCTGAAAAAGGGCGCTGGCTGCAAAAATCCCTTGAATATGGAAAAACAGAGGTTCAAAAGCAGCCGCCGGAAATCTGAAACGATTGGATCATTAAAAAAGGAAGGGCATCACGCAGCCCTTCCTTTTGGCCTGTTTGTATTGGTGATCCAAAGTTTGTTTATATGAATAAAGCATGGGAAATGATATCTGAATTCTATTTGCGGTTTTCCTGCGTTACAGGTACACTATTCATGACAACATCTGAAAAGCGCTGCACAACAAAAAATACAGAAAGGAAATTCACATATGTCAAATCGGGTGGATATGGATCTGGCGGTAAAAAGAGTCCGGGAAAGCAAAGTGTACCTTGAGGCTGCTGCGTTTATGAAAGCAGACGAGCGGCACACGATCGACCAGCAATTGGAGCTGGTTCAGATTCCTTCCTACAGCAACCATGAGGAGCTCCGCGCAAAGCGCTTTCAGGAACTGATGCAGGCGGAAGGTTACGAAGCGTATATGGATGAAGTCTGTAATGTTTATACGGTGATCCCGGGAAGCGGGGACGGCCCAACCGTGTATATTTCGGCACATCTGGATACAGTTTTTCCGATGGATACAAAATTGGAACCTCGTTTTGAGGGAACGAAGATCTTTTGCCCGGGTATTGCCGACGACACCAGAGGCTGTGCGGAGATTCTCAGCCTGCTGCGCGCAATTCGGCATGTAGGGATCAAGCCGGTCGGCAACCTGATTATTGGCGCAAACGTCGGAGAAGAGGGCCTGGGCGACTTGCGCGGAATGCGGCACTTTTTTCAGAAAGATGGGAAAAAAGTGGACGCATTCTTCACATTGGATGGAGTTGACTCTGGAAATCGTGTCAGCGTTACTTACGGCGCAACGGGTTCGATTCGCTATAAGGTTACATTCCATGGTCCGGGCGGCCATTCCTACGGGGATTATGGCTGTGTAAACCCGATTCATGCAATGGGGCGCGCGATTTATTATATTTCAGAATTGCGGACACCGGAGCTGCCGAAGACGACGTTCAGCGTTGGCGTCGTAGACGGCGGTACATCGGTCAACTCCATCGCACATACATGCAGTATGCTGATCGATATGCGCTCAGACGAGCAGGAACCGCTGGAACAGCTGAACAAACAAGTCCTTTCCTGTATAAACCGCGCCGTTGAAGAGGAAAATGAGCATTGGACAGAAGAGCGAAAATGGAGCAAGAATATGTTTGGGCGAACATATGATGTCAATGCCCGAATCCGTGTGGATATTGAACAGGTAGGCAATCGCCCCGGTGGAAGCCAGAGTTTGGATGATCCGACCGTTCGACTTGTGTATGCGGTTCATCACAGCTTTGGGGTGGAATGTGTACCGATTGCACACAGCAGCACGGATGCAAATATTGCCATCAGCATGAAGATTCCGGCATGCGGCCTGCCGGGCGGCGGGAAAACCGCGAATAATCATAGCCTGGATGAGTGGTTCGATACAACGGACTCTTATATTGGACCGCAGCGCGCGCTGCTGGCAATTCTAACCTGCGCCGGAATTACCGGTGTTTGCGAACCGGCACTGGAGAAAATATGCCGGTAAAATAAGCATAACCATACAAAGCAGGCAGGATGCGGATTTCCGCATCCTGACTGTTGGCAACTATAGAACAGGAATGGTGCTCATAAGAGAGTCAAATGCGATATCGCTTAACGGGATCCTGCGCAATTTGATCCATGCTGTTTCGGAATAGATTTCGCAGTCGGTAATTGGTATTAAGTGCAGATCATCGTATTCGCACATGGATGGAAAGCGGTGCGGTTCCATCGCCAAAAGCCCGACCGAGGATGTTTCGTGAATCGTTTGGAAAAACACCTTTGGATTGTTTGTCTGCAAATTACCAAGCGCCGTATGAATGAACCCGAGCGCCTCCGCGTAGTTGTATTTTGCCTCCTGCTTGGATGTTGCCCACGAGAGGATCGTATAAGGGTTCAACTGCTCAGTACAAACGCTTTCCAGCGTCCAAAGCGGATTGCGTGGGCCGATTAGCGCGGCAATTTTATGTCTTGAGATTGGATGGTATTCAATATCCATTGTTCTTAGTTTGAGCTTGATAGACTGAATATATGTCGAAAGGACCTGGATCAGTGCGTAATCTACCTGAATTGTGGAGACCAGATTAAAGATTTCCGCATAGTTTGCGCAGTTGAGCATGATGACATTTGTATTTGTCCCTACATATTTTAATACGCTTGGTGGCAAATAAGATGTAATTCTGCACTGCATACTTGCGACATGCAGTGTATTTCGAAAGCCGCATTTCTGATTTTGGCAGTCCGCCAGAATATCCTCGCACTCGCCGCTGATTGCGCGGGCCCGATCAAGGAGATGCTTTCCGCGCGGCGTTGGAATAACGCCGCGGCTTGTCCGCTCAAAAATCTGAAATCCAACCTCCTCTTCGAGTTGCTTGACCGAGCGGCTCAGGCTCGGCTGGGAGGCGTACAGATTGCGTGCTGCCTGGCTGAATGAGCCGGTATTTGCAATTTCGATAATCTCTGTTAATTGCTCAGCTTCATGTAATGACACCTCGGATTCTGGATTATCCCGGATATAGCAGTTCTGCATTGCAAGTCATTCTGAAATGATATTTGTCAAATTATACAGACGAATTATAATATAAGACATCAGATGTTGTCAACTTTAATATATTGTGTCTTTTGCTTTCGTAACGCAGGAAAAGAAAGGGGATCACTATGAGCACAAACGCCATTATCTGTATTGTAATTTTTGTCATCACACTTGCAGGCTTTGCAACAGCAGGCAAACGGTATTCTCTTACAATGGTTTCCTTGGCCAGTATGCTTGCAATGGTTATCACTGGATGTCTGGATCCCAAAACGGCATTAGGCAGTTTTGGAAATGCAAACGCAGTTTTGATGGCTGCCATGTTTGTCGTTGCAGCCGGGTTTAACCGTACGCAATTCATAAAAAAGCTGTCTGGGCTAATTTGCAAAATTTCCGGAGGTTCATTTACAAAAATCGCGCTGGGATACATTTTTGTTTCCTTTATTATGATCCAGTTTGTCCCGGGCGTGCTGCCCTGCGTAATGTTGATTTGCCCGATGGCGATAGCTGTCTGCAATGAGATGAAGGTAAGCCCGTCGCGCCTTATTTTTCCGATCGCATTGACAATTATCAGTACGGCTATTGTTTTGCCGACGACCAATATGATTACTTCGGTCGCACAGCTGAACGGCTATCTGGAGTCATATAATTATACGGCTTACACGATGACGACGATGGACTATTTCCTCTGCAGGCTTCCGGTAGTAATTGCATGTATGCTCTTATGTGTATTTGTGATTCCCAAAATGGCGCCAGACTATAAGATCGAAGAAATTGCGTCAGGAAAAGTCAGCACAGAGCGTACGCTTTCCAAGATTCAGGAATGGATTGGCGTCGGCGTATTTGTTGCTGTTCTGGTTGCACTCATGTTCCAGACACAAATTGGAATGAGCGCCTGGATTATTGCATTACTCGGAGCAGTTATCATTGGTTTTTCCGGAATTCTGAACACAAAGGAACTGGTGGAATCCCTCAACCTGAATATGGTTTTATTGTACATTGCGACCCTCGGTATCGGCAGCGCATTGACGGAAACCGGCGCGGCTGACGCGATCGGCGGCCTGCTGGCCACAGCAATTTCAAGTGTCAACAGTAATTTCCTGGCGTCTCTGATCCTATTCGCTGTTCCGTTTATTTTAACGCAGTTTATGATGAACCGGGGCGTCACGGCAATTTTTCAACCACTGTACATTATGCTCAGCATCTCGATGAACGTAAACCCAATCGGACCGTTGATGCTCTGTACAACTGCGTGCATGACCTCTTTCTTGTCACCGCTCGCTACCCCGGCGATTCCCGTTGTCATGGGAATGGGGCATTACACACAAAAAGATCTTCTTCGTATGGGTTGGATCCCTGCAGTTGTAATCACAATTGTCTGCTCGTTGACTGTTAGCTTGCTTTATCCGATTTTCTGAGCTCTTTACAAGACGTATCCTTTAATCCGGACAAGACCTGGTCGTAAAAACAGAAAGCACCGGCCGCCCGTGAAACACGGGTGGCCGGTGCCTTTGCGCGGAGCATTATTTTTTCTGTAATCGTTTATGCTGCACACGGTATGGACAGGCTCAGCGCAGGCAGGAAAGCTCCTTTGCACCGGACATGAGAAGGCCGAGATCGCTGCTGCACATGTTGAGCGTCATGCCCTGGCTGAGCCACGGCTGCAGCGGTGCGGCTGCGCCGAAATGCGCGCCGGAGACCTTGCCGTGCCGCGCAGCAGCATCAATGACCTGCCGGAAGGCCGCCTGCATGGCGGGATGGGCGTACTGGCCCAGAATGCCGAAATCCTGCGACATATCGTTCGGTCCGATCATCGCGCCGTCGATGCCGTCAACAGCCATGATCGCGTCAATGTTGGATACGCCGAGCTGCGATTCGATCTGGCAGAGCAGAACGGTGTCCCGGTTGGCGCTGTGCATATAGGCGGCGCTGTCCTGCTTCAGAAAATCCGTATGCGGCCGGGAGAGGGAGACGCCGCGGTGCCCCATGGGGGCGTACTTGGCAAAGTCGACAAGCTGACGCGCCTGTTCGGCCGTTTCCGTGTTCGGCAGCAGCAGACCCGCTGCACCGAGCTCCATGCAATGGAGCACGTGCTCGCGCCGCAGCTCCGGAATGCGGACCATGCCGGGCAGCTCGATGGCACGCGCGACACAGATCATGTCGGCAACCTCGCGCGTCGTAAATGAGCCGTGCTCACAGTCGATGATGAAGAAATCAAAGCCGCAGGCTTTCAGAATCTTCGGCAGATCGGCGCTTGCGAAGGTCGTGACCATTGTGCCGAGTAGATGTTCGCCGCTTTGAATACGGGTTTTCCATTCATGCAATTTCATGCTTATGCTCCTTTTCATACAATGATTGCAGAGACTCCGCGTGCAGGCGGGCGGGATGCGAGCGCATCATGTCCAGAACCTGCTCGCGGGTGGGAATCGCCATGCCGATGGCGCCGCGCTTGGTACATACCAGCGTCCCGGCGCAGTTGCAGAAAGCAATGGCGTCCTCCATCTGCATATTTTCTTCGATACAGCAGGCAAGCGCAGCCGCAAACGTATCGCCTGCGCCGGTCGGGTCGACGACAGGCACGTCGATGCCCTCCGCGCTCAGAATCTGCCCGTCAAAGCTGAACAGCGCGCCGTCCTTGTCCCGCGTCAGAACGACAAGACGGGGCCCTGCCGCGTGCAGTGCGCGCAGAACACCGCTGATTTCGGTGCAGCCGGTGATGATCCGCGCTTCGTCAAGCGTTGGTTCGATCACATCGGCCATGGAGAGCATCTGCATCATTCGCTGACGCATCTGCGCGTCATTGCGCAGCTCCTTGCGCAGATTGGGGTCAAAGGAAAACAGAACGTGGTTCTGCTTTGCCAGCTCGACTGCGCGGAAGCAGCTCTGCCGCATGCTGTCGTTCAGCTCAAGCAGCATGCCCGGCAGATGCAGGATCGACGCGCCGGTAAAGGCCGCCTCCGGCAGCTCTTCGGGACGCAGCTGACTGCCGACGGAGCCGTCGCGATAATATGTATAATTCCGGCCGGAGGGGAGGTATTCGAGAAATGCAAGTCCCAGCTGGCCGGAATCGGAATGGACGACTGCGTCCGTCCGGACACCCCGTGAGGCGATGGCCGAGAGGGCAAGCTGGCTGAACGGGTCGGAACCGACCTTCCCGATAAAGCTGCAGTCGAGCCCGAAGCCTGCGGCGGCGCAGGCGTAAATACCGGACGAGCCGCTGACGGTTTTCAGAACCGTGCCGGGCTGAGACAGCCGCATATCGGAGTCACAGGGAACAAAGTCCAGCAGCAGCTCGCCCAGAACGAGCACACGTCCGCTGCCGGAAGCATCAGGAAACAGGTCTTTGATTCTCATCATGTCGGTTACTCCAATAGTAATAGTATTAAAACAAGCAGGTTGCGTGCTCGTGACAAACGTGCTGAATGGGGCGCTTTTTTGAAAAAACGCGGGAAAATGAAAAGAAAAAATTGACAAGTGCGCGTGGGAATGATAGAATATTAGTAATAATAAGAAACACGGGAGAGAAGCACGTGGGGGAGAAAAAACAGAGGAAGCCGACGTCTACAGACGTCGCAGAGCTTGCGGGGGTATCACAGACCAGCGTTTCGCTCATTCTGAGCGGAAGCAGCCGGGCAACGTTTTCCGAGCAGACCAGATTGCGTGTCTTTGAGGCGGCCCGGCAGCTCGGCTACCAGCCGCCCGCGCACCGCACCAGAAAGAAAAACGGCAATGACCGGCGGCTCATTCTGGTTCTGACGCCTACGCTGGCGAACCAGTATTATTCCGAGCTGATCCAGACGCTGGAGGATTACGCGGGCAGTCAGGAGTTCCGTGTGCTGGTCTGCAACACGTTCCGCAAGCGGGAGCTGGAAAAATATTATCTGGAGCAGTTTTCCGATAACCGCATCAGCGGCATCGTCTATACCTTCCTGCCGAGCTTCCCGGATGAGGCGGTGCGGCTGTCGGCGCGCATTCCGCTGGTACTGATCGGCGAGAAGCGCGAGGAGCTGCCGATCTGCTCCATCGAGCTGAGCAACCAGCGCGCAGGCGCGATGCTGGCTGACCATCTGTACAGTCTCGGTCACCGGCACGCAGCGTTTATCTCCACGCCGATGGACCAGACGACGCTGGCGCGCAAGCAGCGGTTGGAGGGCCTCCGGCAGCGCTTCCACGAGCGCGGAAGGCTGGACGGCGTTGAAACCTCGGTCGAGGCGCTTGTTGCGCCGGACAGCCGGGAAGAGGACGGCGTGGGCGGCAGCGTACCGTTTGAATATGCGACGGGCGCACGGCTGGCACGGGAGCTTTTGGCGCGGGAGCACCGCGCAACGGTCCTTGTCGGGGCGAACGATATGATCGCCATCGGTGTGATCTCCGTGCTGCACGAAAAGGGGCTGCGCGTCCCGGAGGACTATTCCGTCTGCGGCTTTGACAATATTTTCACCTCGTCCATCATCACGCCGCCGCTGACCAGCATTGATCACCGGCTCTGGGCGCGCTGCCGTTCGGCGGTCGATCAGATTGTCAAGCAGAACGATCAGGGACACGGCGCGGACAAGAGCGCGGTCATGGCGGATAAAATCGAATACGCGCCGCAGCTCATGGTCCGGAAATCGACCGGCCCTGCGCGCACATCAGGCTGAGTCTGTGCCTCCCCTCTGCATTGCAGAGGGGAGTTTTTTGCGTGGATCAGTCCGTAATTTCCAGAACGAGATGCTCGATGGCGGTGTGCCGGTGCATGTAGATCACGTTGAGACGGCCCTGTGCGTCGCGGCACATGGCGGGCTGGCACTTGTTGCCGGGGGTGGGCGCAAGCGTGATGAGATTCTGCCAGGTCAGTCCTTCGTCCCTGGAATATGCCAGCGTCAGCGGGCTGCGCTCGTGCCAGTCGGTTTCCGGCGTGTCGTTGTAGGCCATGAGGATCGTTTCCTCGTCCCAGCTGATGACGTCCAGCTTGGATTCATTGTTCAGAATGCCGCAGGGCTTCGGCTGGCTCCAGGTAAGGCCGCCGTCGAGACTTTCCGCGCGGTAGGACGGCAGTGAACGGTTTCCGGCCGTGCCCCACCCGGCGGTGCCGGGGCAGGTGCGGGTAAACAGCAGCAGCCGCCCGTCCGGACGCAGGCAGAGCGCGGGCTCGCTAATGCGGTTGCCGTCGTCTGCAGTGAGCAGCGCGCCCTTTTCCCAGCTTTCGCCGTCGTCATGGGAGCGGTAGATCTGCACGGCGCCGAAATAATGCTCCGGCAGCTCGGTGCTGGTGGAGGCGAAGACGATCGTGCCGTCCGGCAGAAGAACGCTGTCGTTGGATGCGTGCCCGGACTGAATACCGGCCGGAACAGCCGGAAGCCATGTGCGGCCGTTGTCCTGTGTTTTGCGCATCCACAGCTCGTCGCGTCCGTTGCACCAGGTCGTAAAGTTGACCTCGGTATCCAGAAATTTTGCGAACAGCAGGATGATCTCGCCCTTGCGGTTTTTCAGGAAAATGGGGTCGTGGCAGCAGTAGCGGATGTCGCAGCCGACGGCGTCCGGATTGCTCCAGCTTTTTGCGCCCGGTTCGAGCCGGGAGACCCAGTCCTTGGCGTCCCGGCCCATGGGATCGCCGTTCCACTGCAAAAAGCCGCCGTTCCAGACGGCGAGCAGCGTGCCGTCCGGCGCCATGGTCAGGCTCGGCATGTGATAGCATTGCCGTTCGTCAAACCACTCCACGACCCAGTTTCGTTCGATGATAGCTGCTTTCATGTGGGTTCCTCCTTCTGCAATGTCAGGCACAGCAGCGCCGCGTCCATCGGCGCGAGCCGCAGATCAAAGATGAAGCGTCCGTCCGGTTCTTCCGCGTAAGGAACCGTGCGGCGTTCGTTCCGGCTCGTGAGCGCCCATGCGCCGGAAAAGCGGAGCGCGCCCATCGCCAGCGTCACGGACAGAGCTTCGTCCATGCCGCCGTTGACCAGATACAAATACAGATTCCTGCCGTCACAGGTGCAGTACGGCTGCAAATACGCCTGTCCGACGACCATCGGCGCGTCGAGGTGCGGTGCAAGCATGTCCTGCAGAAGCTCGCGCCGCAGCGCGTTCAGCTGCATGGGCGGCATATCGCCGGGACTGGAAAAGCGCCCGAACGGATGTATCAGGACACGTCCGCGCGAGACAGCATGGCCCGGTGCGGCAGGACGGCGGAAGGAATCGAAAAATTCTGTGTAAAGCTCCGGCTGTTCCAGATAGTCGATCTGTAGAACGTCAGTGCTGGATATCACGGCGGAGGCCCGTGCCTGTGAAAGGCCAAGATACGCCTTGCCGTTTACGACCTGCTCGTAGGTGTATGCGCCGCTGTTTTGCTGCATCCAACGGCAGCTGCGCACCCCGGCCAGCGCACCGAGCCCCATCTGACAGAGTGTATCCACGGCGTCGCCGGAAAGCAGCAGTGTGTTTCGCGCAAACAGACGGGTGATCTGCTCCGGGGTCAGGTTCCGGAAATACTGGCCGCTCACGGCCGCAGCCTGACCGGCGACATCAGGGTCGGTACAATACTGATACGCGATACCCATCGCGTTTAAAAGGCCCGCGAAATAGACCTCGTGCGGGTACAGCTCCTCCATGTCCGTGCCGTGCGCGGTGTGGAGCGTATAGGCCGAGTCCTCGCTCGTCATGATGCACACGCCGCGCCTCGGCAGCGTGAAGACCCCCATGGCGTTGACGGCGCTCAAAAACGGCTTGACCTCGCGCAGCATCTGCTGATAGCCGTCAGAGAAGACGATACCGCTGCCGTTGAGATCGAACAGGTCGATCGTCATGCCCTTCAGGTTCAGCGGCAGACTGCTCAGCAGCTGGAAGCGCGTAAACGCGCGGGACTTGGCAAACAGGGAGTAGGGATAGTTTTCAAGCTCGGGATAAACCTCCGTCTCCGGCGGCAGCAGCGCGCGGTTGTGCATGGAGACCATGTTGAACCGCAGCAGATACTGGCCGGGCGCGGTTTCCTGATACGCGGGAAGGTGAATGCGGCTGACAGGCGGCTGTCCGGCGGCGAGGCCGCGCAGAATGCCGTACCAGTCGCGGCCCTCCGCCGCGTGAATGTAGGGGACGGAGCTCATCAGCCCGACCTTTGCCGTCGGACTTGCCCGCCGGACGGTCTGTCCGATGCGTGCGGCAAGAGCCGTCATGGTTTCGCGGTTCACGTCCAGCCAGATCTTCCGGTAGGGGTGTACCTCGCCCGGCTGCAAGAGCCCGCGCACGAATTCCTCGCGCGTCAGTCCC
>CADBOK010000254.1 GCA_902796245.1 Oscillospiraceae bacterium
CAGTTGAGCGTGCCCTTCTGCTCCATATACTGCTTGAGGGTGATGCCCTCGATGAGCTCCATGACGATATAGTCGATGTTGTCCGAGCGCGACACGTCGTAGACGCTCACGATGTTCGGGTGTGAGAGCATGGCGACAGCCTGCGATTCGGCGTGGAAGCGGCGGCGGAACTCGGCGTCCTGCGAGAGGTCTTCCTTTAAGATCTTAATGGCCACGAGCCGGTTGAGGCGGTGACAGCGGGCCTTGTAGACGTCCGCCATGCCGCCGGAGCCGATCTTTTCCAGGATCTCGTAGCGGTTATCCAACAGCTTTCCGATGTATCGGTCCATCAGGCTCGCTCCTTTCCGGAAAATTTCATCATAAGCAGCCTCCCGTCAGACAGCCGCCAGCGTGACGGTCACGTTGTCGGGCGCGCCGCGGTTCTTGGCGATGTGCAGCAGCCGCTGGCAGCAGTCGCTCTTGCTCAGGCCGTGGACGACCTCGAAGAGCATCTCCTGATCGGCCATTTCGTTGGACAGGCCGTCGGAGCAGAGCAGAATGCATTCGTCGCGGCGCAGGCGGCAGGTAAAGACATCTCCTTCGACCTCCGGCTCGGTGCCGACGGCGCGGGTGATGACGTTTTTGCCGGGGTGGAGCTTGGCCTGCTCCTGCGTGAGCTCGCCGCGCTCGACCATATAGGCGACCATGGAATGGTCGCGCGTAATGAGGCGCACGTCCTCGCGGGTAAAGTGATAGGCACGGCTGTCGCCGACGTTGATGACGACGGCCAGATCGCGGCTGAGCCAGGCGGCGACAAGCGTCGTGCCCATGCCGGTAAAATCGTCGCTCAGCTGCGACTGCTCATAGACGGCGCTGTTGGCAAGCTCCAGCGCGCTGCGGAGCATGGCGGCGGCTTTTTCCGGCGTCATGCCGGAGCGCTGCGTGCGGCGCACCTCGTCCGTGAAGACCTCGACGGCGAGGCTGCTAGCCACGTTGCCGGACTTCGCGCCGCCCATGCCGTCGCAGACGATCATAAGTACGCGGTCGCGGCCAAAGGGGACGATTGCATAGGAATCCTGATTCTGCTGCCGGATGTTGCCCGGATCGGTCAAGCCCCAGGTCTGCATGGAGATCCCTCCTTCGGTCAGTTTGATTCATATTTGCGGCGCAGCTGGCCGCAGGAGGCGTCGATATCGCTGCCGAGCGTGCGGCGGAGCGTCGCAGTGACGCCTTGTTCCTCAAGAATGGTCTGGAAGCGGCGGATGGCCTGCTTTGACGAGGTGTGCAGGCCGCTCTCGGTGACGTTATTGAGCGGGATCATGTTGACGTGCGCGCCCATCCCGGCCAGCTTTTTCGCCAGCAGCTCCGCCTGCTCCGGGCTGTCGCTCACACCGCTTATCATGGTATATTCAAAGGAGATGCGCCGTCCGGTCTTCGCAAAATAATCGCGGCAGGCAGCCAGCAGCGTGTCGACCGGCCAGCGGCGGTTGACGGGCATGATTTTGCTGCGCGATTCATCGTCCGGCGAGTGGAGCGAGACAGACAGCGTCAGCTGCAGGTCCCGCTCGGCAAGCTTTTCGATCTTGTCGACGAGGCCGCAGGTGGAAAGGCTGATGTGGCGCATGCCGATGTTCATGCCATCCGGACTGTTGACAAGCTCCAAAAAGCGCATGACGTTGTCGAAGTTATCCAGCGGCTCGCCGATGCCCATCAGGACGATATTTGAGATGGGCAGGCCGGAATCCAGCTGGGAAAAGAGCACCTGATCGAGAAGCTCCGACGGCTCCAATCTGCGGACAAGACCGCCGATGGTGGACGCGCAGAACTTGCAGCCCATCGGACAGCCGACCTCGGAGGAGATGCAGACGGTGTTGCCGTGGTGGTACTGCATGACGACGGACTCGACGCAGTTGCCGTCGCGCAGCTTCCAGAGATATTTGATCGTCCCGTCAAGCTTGGAGATCTGCTTGCGGGCAACGGTCGGCGCGGTGATGAAATAGAGGCTGTCCAGCTTTTCGCGAAGGGGCTTTGAGAGGTTTGTCATATCGTCAAAGCAGACCGCGCCGCGATGCAGCCACGTGAAGACCTGCTTTGCACGGAATTTGGGTTCTCCAAGCGCCGCGAACGCGCCTTGCAGCTCGGCCAGCGTCATGGATTTGATATCCTGTTTCATGGGTGTTTCCTCAGCTTACAGATGAAAAAGCCGTCCGCCGCGTGTTTCTGCGGCAGGAGCGTGGCATAGCCCTCGTTGGGGAGGTCAAGCCCGTCCGGGCGTGAAAACGGTTCCAGTGAAAACTCCGGATGCGCCTGCAAAAACGGCAGGGCGACCGCTTCGTTTTCCTCTTTTCGGACAGTGCAGGTGCTGTAGAGCAGGGCCCCGCCGGGCCTCACATACCGGCTGACGGTTTCCAGAATGGCGCGCTGCACCTCCGGCAGACGCTCGATGGCGTCCAGCGGCTTATAGCGGATATCCGGCTTTTTGCGGATGACGCCGAGACCGGAGCACGGCACGTCGGCGATGACGAGGTCAAACTGCGCTTCGAGCGCGGGATCAAATTCCGACGCGCTGCGCCGCTCGGCCTTTAGGATGGAAATGCCGAGCCGGGCGGCATTTTTTTCGATCAGGGAAATTTTATGCGCGTGCAGGTCACAGGACAGGATGCTGCCCTTGTTTTCCATCTGCATGGCGGCGGCGAAGCTTTTGCCGCCGGGGGCTGCGCAGCAGTCGAGCACACGCATGCCCGGCGCCGCGCCGGAGGCCAGAACGGCCAGCTTTGCGGCGGCGTCCTGCACGTAAACCGCGCCGGACTGGAACAGCGGCAGCGCCTCAAGATTGCCCGTGCCGGAGACGAGGAAGCAACCGGAAAGCCACGGGTGCGGCTCATGGGCAACCCCCGCTTCGTCCAGCGCGGCGGTCACCTGCTCCGGAGCGGCTTTCAGGGGATTGACCTGCATTGCGGTCTTTGGAATGTCATTATCGGCGGCAAGGAACGCTTCGAGCGTTTCCTCGTCCATGGACGCGCGCAGGCAGTCGACAAGCGGCTGGGGGTGAGAATATTTTGTAGCCAGATCATGCGGCTGCTCCAGCTCGCCCTTTCTGCGGGCGAGGGTGCGCAGCGAGCCGTTGACCAGACCGGCGGCGCGTTTGTTTGCATAGGTCTTCGTCTGCTCGACCGCCTCATTCACGGCGGCGGAGACGGGGATCTTGTCTAAAAGCAGGATCTGATACGCGCCGAGGCGCAGGATATCCAGCACGACCGGCTGCAGCTTTGCGAGCGGCGAGGCTACGGCCTGCGCAAGATAAAAATCCAGCAGCATGCGGTTCTGCACCACGCCGTATAACAGCCTTGCGCACAGCGCCGCGTCGCGGCGGTCGAGCCGGGCGCGGGCCGTATACTCTTTCAGCGCGCCGTCGGCCCAGGCGTTCTGCCGCCGCATGGCGATCAGCGCGGACAGCGCAGTCGTTCTTGCGTTCATAGCTACCTCTTATTCGATGGTGATCGGATGTCCCCGGAAATAATCGGGGGCGGGCATACGCTTGCCGCCCTTGGCCTGCAGCTCGCGCACGAGGACGGTATCGCCGTCCTGACAGGCGACGAGCAGGCCCTTTTTCGTCAGCGCGACGAGCGAGCCGGGCGCTTTTTCCGTCTTCTGTTCGGCGTATTCCACGCGGTAAATTTTGAATTCCGTGCCGCCAAGCTCCGCCGTCGCAACGGGCCAAGGGACGAGGCCGCGTACATGGTCGACGATGTATCTGGCAGGCTGGTCCCAGTCGATGGGGCTTTCTTCTTTGGACAGCATGGGCGCGTAGGTCGCGCAGGCATTATCCTGCGGGATGCGCGGAGCCGTTCCGGATTCGATTGCACGGACGGTATCGGCGCAGAGGGGCGCGGCGAGGCACGCAAGGCGCGCCATCAGCTCCTCGGAGGTCTCCAGCGGCTGGATGAGCGTTTTGCGGATTTCAATGATATCGCCCTCGTCCATGCCCGCGGAGAGGTACATGGCGGTGACGCCGGCCTCGTCGCAGTGGTTCAGGATGGAGCGCTGCACGGGCGCGGAGCCGCGAAGCTGCGGCAGGATGCTGCCGTGCATGTTGATCGCGCCGTATTTCGGGATATCCAATACCGCCTGCGGCAGGATTTTGCCGTAAGCCACGACGACCAGCAGATCCGGGCTCCATTCCCGCAGCTGCTGTACCGTTTCCTCGTCCCGGAAGGACTGCGGCTGACAGACCGGCAGGCCCACGGACTGGGCGTATTCCTTGACGGGCGACGGGATGAGCTTCATGCCGCGGTTTTTCGGCGTGTCGATTTTGGTATAGACGGCGGCGATGTCAAATCCGTCCGTGTGCAGCTTTTCAAGGCACGCTCTTGCAAAATCAGGCGTACCCATGAAAACGAGTCTCATTCGCCGTCCTCCTGCGCTTCCTGTTCCTCCTGCCGGGTCAGCTCTTCGAGCTCCTCGGGCGTGAGCATTTTTTCGGCGATCTCGGTGTACATATGGCCGTCGAGATGGTCGATCTCATGCAGGAAGCAGCGGGCGACGATATCCTCGCCCTCGTATTCGTACCAGTCGCCGTTGCGGTCCTGCGCGCGGACGACGACATGCTCCGGCCGGGTGACAATGCCGTATTTGCCGGGCAGGCTCAGGCAGCCCTCGATGCCGGTCTGCGTTTCCTCGCTGACCTCGACGACCTCAGGGTTCACGAGCTCGACGTCCTCCTCGCCGGTATCGACGACGCAGAGCCGGCGCATCACGCCGACCTGCGGCCCGGCAAGGCCCACGCCGTTTGCATCGTGCATCGTCTCGATCATATCCTCGATCAGAATCGCAAGCTTCTGGTCAAACTTTGTGACGGGACGGCAGACCTTTGTCAGAATGGGGTCGCCCACCGTCACGATCTTTCTCAGTGCCATAGTATTCTCTGCTCCTTTTGTGAAAGGTCCAATTTGATTTATTTTATCACGCTTTCCCGCACTTCTCAAGTCAGAAAACGTTGAAAACGCATGTGCAGCAGAAAACCGCGAGCCTCCGCGCGGTGCGGAGGCTCGTTTACCCCTGTTTCAGCGGTCCAGCCAGGCGAGGACATCCTGATAGACCTCGGATTTGTTGCGTTCGTTGAGCATTTCGTGACGGCCCTCGGGGTAGAGCTTGATGGTGATGTCCTTCATGCCGCTGCGCTTGAATGCGTCGATGCACTTCAGAACGCCCTTGGCCATGCCGCCGACGGGATCCTTGCAGCCGGAGATGAACAGGACGGGCAGCTGCTTGTTCATCTTATCGAGATTTTCCGGCTGCTCGTTCATGCCGACGCCGGTGAGCAGATCGCGCGCAAGGCCGACCGTCGCGTCGAAGCCGCAGAGGGGGTCCGCATCGTAGGCCGCGACGACCGCGTCGTCGGAGCAGATCCAGGCATTGGGCGAGGTCACGGGGCCGAAGGACCTGTTATAGCTGCCGAACATGAGCTTTGTGACGAGGGCGCTGGTGTTTTTCTCGCCGACACGGGCCTCTTCCAGTTTGCAGACGAGCTTGCCCATGCGCACCTTCACGGGCTCCTCCCAGCCGGTGCCGGAAATGACGGCCTTATCAACCGCGTCGGGGTAGGTATACAGATATGTGCGCAGCAGGAACGAGCCCATGCTGTGGCCGAGGATATCATAGGGCAGGCTCGGATACTGCGCGGAGATCTTGTCGTGCAGGCGCTTTTCATCCTCGACCGCAGACAGCCAGCCGCCGGAGAAATAGCCCTTGATGCCGTTTTCCACGGAGCCGCCGTGGCCCATATGGTCGTCTGCGGCGACGACGTAGCCGTGGCTTGTCAGGAAGCGTGCAAACTCGTCATACCGGCCGATATGCTCGGCAATGCCGTGGATGAGCTGGACGACGGCCTTCGGCTCGCCCTCCGGCTTCCAGAGCGCACAATGCAGGCGGCCCGCGCCGCAGGAGTCAAGATAGAATTCTTCCATAAAAAATGGTGCTCCTTTCAAAAGTCCGGTTTATGGTACATATGATCTGATAGGATAGCGTCAGAAAAACATGGGAGGATATTCTGATGCGTTCTGAATCTGTCATTGAACTGTCCCGGTATCAGCAGCGTTCCCCGGAGGAGTCCGCTTCATCCGCGTACTGCATGCGTCTGCGTGTGCGCAGGCAGCGCATCCGGTACGCTGCGGCGGTGATCGACGCGGCGGTAACGCTTTGCATCGGGGCAGGCTTTCTGGTGTGCCTCGGTCTGGTGTTCAGCATGCTGTAACCGGCTCGATTTTGCCGTCCGCCCGGACGAGATATTCCGGGCACAGCTCCGCGCCGCCATAGCAGGAGGCGAGGCTGCGTCCGTCCGCGCCGAGCATGCCGATGAGGACCGGATCGCCGGGGCGGAGCTCCGGCAGAAGGCGGCGCATGGGCAAACTCTCCTGTGAGCTGCCGGTCAGCAGCTGCATCTGCATCCGGCGTCCGGCTGCATGCAGAACACTCACGGGATGGTACGCGCCGCTTTTTGACAGGCGCGGGCACTGCGCCGGGTCGGCATCCAGCACGACGAGCGGCGGCGCACCCGGCTTGACGGCCCGCACGCGCGTGACCAGCGTTCCGCAGGGCGCGGTGAGAAAGCGTCCGGGGCTCATTTGCAGTGAGAGGCCGCGGAGCGCTTCCGGGAGCGCCTGTATCTGCGTCCGGATCGCGCCGGCGCACGCTTCCGGCTCCGGGCCGGGAAAGCCGGGCCGGTAGCTGATGCCGAAACCGCCGCCAAGATCGAGCGCATCCGCCGCAATACCGGTCTTCTCGTACAGCTCCTGCGCCAGCGCGGCAAGCTGCGCGAATATGGCGGGATAAAAATCCCCGTCCATGCACAGATCGCCCAGCCGCATACCGAGCCCGAGCCGGCTTACGCCGTTTGCATGCAGGCATTCTGCCAGGCGCAGAAGCTCCCCGCGCTCCATCCCTGCAAAAGCGGCCGGGACGCCCGTAACGGCCCGGCCGTCAAAGCGCAACGGGCCCTGCTGCCGCAGGAGCAGCGTCGCCGACTCCGGCAGCCGTTCCGGAAGCAGATCGGCTCCGTCCAGCACAAAGACTGCGCCGAGCGCATGCGCGGTTTCCTCTGCCTCCGCGCAGCGAAGCAGCGGCTCATAGGCGATCTGCCCGCCCGAAAAGCCGCACTGCGCAGCAAGCTCCAGCTCCGCGCGTCTCCGGCAGAGTACACCGCAGCCGCAGCTGTGCAGGAGCCGCAAAACGGCAGGGTTCGGATTCATCCGGACTGGAAAGCGCGGCAAGAAGCCGCCGCTGCCGGAAAATGCACGGAAAAGAGCCTGCGCAGCCTGCACGAGACTCTTTTCATCGTATAAAAACAGAGGCGTCGGAGCGGTTTTCAGAAACCGCTCGAGCGGCTTTGTGCAAGGGATGCACTGCGCATGCGTCTGCATACGGGTTCACTTCTCTCTGCGGTTATTTTCGTACAGGATCGAAAGGCCCTTCAGCAGCAGATCGCGGTCGTATTCGATCTTCCGGCGGCACATCGGGAGGACGAAGCGTGCGATGCCGCCCGTGGCGACGACGGTCGCGCCGCCGCCGAGCTCTTCCTCCATGCGGTCGATCATGCCGTCTACCATGCAGGCAGAGCCCAGCATGACGCCGCTGCGCATGGCGTCGACGGTGTTTTTGCCGATGGCCTTTTTCGGGCTTTCCAGACTGATGGCAGGCAGCTGCGCCGTGCGCGTGGAAAGCGACTCGGCAGACAGCTTCGGGCCGGGGCTGATGCAGCCACCGACATAGGTGCCGGTTTTGTCGATGGCGGTCATGGTCGTGGCCGTACCCATGTCGACGATGATAAGAGGCGGGGTAAACCGGCTGAGGGCGGCGACGGCGGCGACGATCAGATCGCTGCCGATCTGGGCCGGGTTCTCCATCTGGATATTGAGCCCTGTCTTGATGCCCGGGCCGACGATCATCGGCGTTTTGCCGGTCAGCTTGCGCACGGCGGTCTTGCAGGAATTAAGCACCGGCGGCACAACGGATGAGATAATGACGCCCTCGACGGCCTTCGGGTCGATCTCATAGAGGCTCAGAAGATTTTTAAGCTCCACGCAGTACTGGTCGGAGGTCTTGAGCAAGTCGGTCGCCATGCGGGCCTCGACGAGAATGCGGTCCTGCTCCATACAGCCGAGCACGATGTTGGTATTGCCGATATCGATCGCTAAAATCATAAAAAATCACTCCGTATCCGTTTCCAGACGGCAGGAAAACACGCCGTCCTTGATCTCGACCACAGCGTATCCGCTGCGGCCGAAGCGCCCGGCTGCGCCGGGGTTCAGAAGCGTGAGGCCGTCACGCTCCTCCATGTGCTGGATGTGGGTATGGCCGAAGAGCGCAAGCTGCGCGCCCGCGTCCTTTGCCGCGCCTGTAAGCGCGGTCAGGTCGCGCTTGACGCCGTAAATGTGGCCGTGGGTCATGAAGATGCGCACGCCGTCAAACTCCAGCGTCAGGCTCTGCGGGACCGTCGGGGCATAGTCGCAGTTGCCGGGAACGTAATAAAAATCAGGTTCCTGACAGGCAAAAGACAGATCCTCGGCGTCGGTCAGATGGTCGCCCAGATGCAAAACCGCGTCCGGGCGTTCTTTTTCTATGGCATCGCACGCAAAACCGAGGCTCCGGTGCGTATCCGACAAAACAAGCAGTTTCATATCGTTCACTTTCATGCGCGGCGCGCATATGATAAGGAAGAATCGGGTTGAGAACGGAGGAGGTAGCTGGATGGAACATTCGTTTTCCCCGGAGCAGCTCCGGCGGGTATTGAGCTCTGCGGAGGGGCGGCAGCTGATGGCGCTGCTGGCGTCCGGCGGCGGCGAACGGCTGCGTCAGGCCGCGGACGCGGCGAAGCGGGGCGACCACGCGCGGGCGATGGAGCTTCTGCGCCCTGTTTTAAGCACGGAGCAGGCGCAGGCGCTTTTGAGGAAGCTCAATGGATGAGCTGGAGCGCGCGCTACGCGCCGTATTGGACGATCCCGCGCAGATGCGGGAGCTGCGGGAGCTGGCCGGGTCGATGGGCTTTTCCGTGCCGCAGGCACAGCCGGAAAGCGCGCCCGCCCCGACGCCTCCGGAGCCGGAGCCCGTACCCGAACCGCCCCCGGCGCAGGCCGCTTTTCAGCAGCAGCCGCTGCCGGAGCCTGCCGCCGCGATGCTGCGGCAGGCGGGAAAAATGGACAAAAGGCAGGAGGCGCTGCTGCTGGCGCTGAAACCGTTTCTGCGCAAGGAACGGCAGGAAAAGATCGACCGCGCGCTGCATGCGGCGCGGCTGGCAAGCCTTGCGAGTCTGGCTCTGAAAAACCGGGGCCGAGGCCCCGGAGCAAAGGAGACGCCATGATGTATAACCGCTACATACCGGACGCTGCGGGCGTCTATCATCCGACGCAGGTCGGCGCGCAGCCGCAGAAAGCCGCGCCCGCTCCGCCTCCGGAGCCTGTGTGCGCGCCGCCCGCTCCCCCGCCGCCTCCGCCTCCCCCGCCCTGTACGGCGGAGCATGGCGGATTTCTGTCGCGGCTGCTGCCGCGCAGCATCGATACGGGGGATCTTCTGATGCTGCTGATTCTGCTGCTGCTCGTCGTAGACGGCGAGGAGGAGGATCAGCTGTCGGTCATTTTAACGGCAGCGGCATTTTTGCTGTCGTGAGGTTTTTCTGGGGAAACAGCCGCGCCCAAGCCTCCCCTGAAAGGGGAGGTGGCTCGGCGAAGCCGAGTCGGAGAGGTTATGCCGTAGGATGTTGCAGATTTCGTACAGATTTTCGGCGAATTCGCGGGCATTTACAGATTCGGTTGTAGGGGCCGATGCCTACTTGGGTTTCCGCTTCTCGCTGCTGCCTGCCGCAGCCTCTCAGGCGCTGCGCGCCAGCTCCCCTTGAAAGGGGAGCCTCGGGGTGCCGCTTACTCTTGGAACGGGACAGTTCCGTCCGGGAGGGTGAAGACGTCTTCGAAGGTCTCGTCGCCGGCGGCCAGGATTTCGAGGCCGGTCTGGATGGCGTCGTAGATTGTTTCGCCGCCGGATTTGAGGATGCTCTCGGTCAGAAGGCCGTAGCTGAGGCTGATCCAGCACTCGCGGCGGACGCCGTCCTCTTCGGAGGCAGCAAAGATCTGCTGGCCGGAATCATAGCGGTCGTCGGTGATGAATTCGCCGTCGGTGATGGAGGCGGGCGGCATGGCCCCGACCTGCTCGTAGGTTGGGATGCCGATAAGCTCGTCCATCGTCGCGTCTTTGGAGGCCGCAAGCGTGCGCGCCGTCTCATCCCCGGCATACCAGACATAGAGCGTCTCGCCGTCGGTCAGGATGTGCTTTTCTGCCCCGGCGCTCGTCAGGACGGCGCAGACGCGCGTGTCCGCGACCCAGAGCTCGGCGGATGTTTCAGACACCGCGCCGTTCATCTGGCGGGTGATGGTATAGGTTTGATGATAATACTGCGGGCGGTGCAGACTGCGCACGATGCTCTGCACGTTTTCGCGCGTGACCTCGAGCAGCGCGGGCTCATTCTCGTCCGGCTGAAGCTCCGGCTGGCTGCTCTGCGCCGCGTCCGGCAGGACGATGGCGTCGCGTTTGTTCTGCCGGATATTGCCGATAAACAGCGCGCCGATCACAACGATCACGGCCAGCGTCGCGAGAATAAACATCAGCAGCGTCCGCCTGTTTTTCTGGTTCTGCTCCGTCGTCCGTCACCGTCCTTTCGTGCCGCATCCGGTCAGACGTTAAAATTGGCGGGCTTTTCTGCCGTGCGGCCGAAGTGCCACAAAATCGCCTGCACGATGCGTTCGCTTGCGTGGCCGTCGCCGTAGGGGTTGACGGCCTTCGCCATACGCACATACGCGGCGGGGTCGTCCAGCAGCTCGCCTGCGAGCCGCACGATCTCGTCCTTTTCCACGCCCGCGAGCTTCGCCGTTCCGGCGGCGATGGCTTCCGGGCGCTCTGTTTCGCGGCGCATGACAAGGACGGGCTTGCCAAGGGCAGGCGCTTCCTCCTGCAAGCCGCCGGAGTCTGTCATGACCATATAGCAGCGGGCGATCAGATTGTGCATTTCCTCCACGTCGACCGGGTCGATCAGATGGATGCGGTCATGGCCGCCTAGAATCGGGAAGACGCATTCGCGCACGGCGGGACTCAGGTGGACGGGATAGACGACCTCCACATCGGGGTGCGTCTCCACGACCTCCAGAATGGCGTGCATGATATCCTCCATGGGCTTGCCGTAATTCTCCCGCCGGTGGCAGGTGACGGCGATGATGCGGTGATTCTGGAAATCCAGCTCGTTCAGAAGCGCCGTCGGGAAGACGAAATCGGGCTTCACGGTGTACTGCATGGCGTCGATGGCCGTGTTGCCGGTGATGAAAATGTCGCCCATGATGGCCTCGCGGCGGAGATTGTCCGCGTTGGCCTTCGTCGGGGAAAAGTGCAGATCGGCGATATCGCCGACGAGGGTGCGGTTCATCTCCTCCGGGAAGGGGGAGTATTTATCCCACGTGCGAAGCCCGGCCTCGACGTGGCCGACCTTGACCTGATGATAGAACGCGGCAAGCGCGCCCGCGAACGTCGTGGACGTGTCGCCGTGGACAAGGACAAGGTCGGGCTGGACGGTGTTCAGAACGTCGTCCATGCCGAGCAGCGTCTTGGTGGTGATAGTGGAGAGCGTCTGGCGCTTTTCCATGATATGCAGGTCATAATCACCCGTCAGCTTGAAGATCTCCATGACGGAGTCGAGCATTTCCCGGTGCTGGCCGGTCAGGCAGACGATGCTTTCGATCTGGTCGCTGGCCTGCAGCGCCTTGACAAGCGGCGCCATTTTAATAGCCTCCGGCCGCGTGCCGAAGACGGACATGACTTTCAGCTTATTCATGCGGTTCCTCCTGTTTTTCTTCCGGCGCGTCTGTCTGCGCCTGCGCGGACTCATCCTCCGCAGGGTCGTTCTTCGCGAAAATCAGCTTGAAGCCGATGGCGCTGACAATGAAGATTGCGGCAATGAGAATGAGCGCCTTGAGTTCGCCCGAGGACGTCAGCAGCACGGCGGCCAGACCCAGAATGCCGGTCAGCATATAGGCGATGGCGACAGCCTGCTTCTGCGAGAAGCCCATGTCGATGAGGCGGTGGTGGAAATGGCCGCGGTCGGCCTTCATCGGGTTCTGACCGTGGGCAATGCGGCGCAGGAAGGCAAAGCTGATATCGAAAATCGGGATGCCGAGGATGAGGAACGGCACGGCGAAGGAAATGATCGCGTACATCTTAAAGAGGCCCGTAATCGAGAGCGTGGCGAGAATATAGCCGAGGAAGGTCGAGCCGGTGTCGCCCATGAAAATTTTCGCGGGGTTCATGTTATACGGGATGAAGCCGAGGCAGGCGCCGAAGAGCGCGCAGAGGATGATGGCAATGTTGACCTCCTTCACCATGAGCGCCACGACGATCAGGGACGCCGTGGAGATGGCGGACACGCCGACGGCAAGGCCGTCGAGGCCGTCAATGAAGTTGACGGCGTTGGTAATGGCGACGATCCAGATGATCGTGACCGGGATGGAGAGCCAGCCGAGATTGAGATAGGTCGCCTCGGAGAAGACGTTGGGGTTGGAGACGAACTGGATC
>CADBOK010000255.1 GCA_902796245.1 Oscillospiraceae bacterium
ACTTGTGTTAATACCGGCACAATGCCCCAAAATATAGCTGCTCCCACGGCCCAGAGCCAGATCGGAAGCCGGTATGCAAAGAAGCTCACTCCGAATGCCATCAGGCAGAACGCGCCGCTCGCACGCTCTTCGTCCTTTTTTCGCTTCATCATATCCGTCATGCTGTCTGCCGCACACACCAGCATCACAAGCAGCGTGACCAGCCCCAGCAGCTGCGCAACCGACAGCAGCAGCTCAAACCGCTGCATGACCGACAGCACGGAGAGGCTTTTCGTCAGCGTGAGAAACGGCAGCGGCTCCTGCCGCGCCAGCTCCGGCGACAGGCAGGCCGCCGTCAGAAACGCCGGCACTGCCGGCAGGAGCGCGGATGCCGCCGCTGTACCGGGCGAAACGTGCGGCGTTTCCTCCCCTCCTGTAACGAACGCCAGGCACGCAGGCCCCAGACACAGGCAGAGCGCCAGCGCGGCGTCTGCTGGAACGCCCTGCGGGCGGCACCAGTCAGGCTGCACATGCCGCAGGGATGCGGCGGTGATGATCGCATACAGTCCCGCGAGGCACAGCGCCAACACGCCGCAGACCCGCCCGGCAGCCCGCCGTCCCTTCTGCCCGGCCAGCGCGGCCAGCAGCAGCGGGATGGCGGGCAGGAACGGTCCGAGATCGTCCTCAAACGCGATCTGGCTGGCTGCTGCCGCGCCGGAGGCTGCGAACAGCAGCCACAAAAGCTCCGCCGCAGCCACGACCCGTCCGCCGCCCGCTCCGAACGCAGCGGTGAGCGCCTCGCGCATGCTCAGGCCGGAGCGGCGCTGCATCGCCTGCTGGCACACGACAATCACACAGGCGAGGACGCTCCCGCCCAGTACCCAGAGCCAGCCGCAGCCCGGCAGCGCCATCGCCGCCGGCGCGCTCAGCGCGCACAGGCTCCACGCGCGCACCTGACGCGGCGTCAGCTTATCCTGCAAGAACGATCCCTCCGTTTTCTCCCGGCAGCAGCACTGCCGAACTGAGCGTTTCGCCGCGCAGAAGCGCGGCGTGCGCGTCCGCAAGCGTCACCGTGCCGGGATGCGCCTGTAAAAATTCCACACAGCCCTCCGCGTCCAGCGTATCCATCCGCGCCAGATACAGCTTTGCCGCCGGACGGAACTGCCGCTGCCGCGCCGCTGCGGGCAGAAGCGCCTGCGCGCTTTGCAGGAGCACGATGTGCTCCGCCGTGTCGAGGAAGAGCGTACCCTCCGCGCTCTCCCGCATAGCCTCCAGCGCATCCGGCAGCGTCGCGCCGGAGCCGGACGCGCCGTTGTCGCTTTCCACGGTGATCTGTCCGTCCTCCTGTGCGATCACAAGCACCTGCGCGGGCAGGAGCTTTGCCGCATCCGTCCCGGTGCGCGGCAGCATGCAAAGACTGACCACCGACGCCGCGGCCAGCAGCGCGATACTGATCTTATTGACCATGTCCGTCCCCCTGATTTTTCAGATCCTGCGGGTGCAGCGCCGCGTCGCGCCACTTCTGCCGCACCAGAAGCGGACGCAGGACGGCCCGTCTTGCCCGTGCGTCGGAAAACGGCGCAAGATAGGCAACGTCCAGACTCGTCAGCCCCGACAGGTGGATCAGCAGCGCAATGCCGCCCGCCGTCAGCGCGAACAGCCCGCCCGCTCCCGCTAAAATCGCCAGCACGAAGCGCCAGATGCGCACCGCGTCGGACAGATCCCGGCTCGGAAGCGTAAAGCCGCAGATCCCGGCGGAGGCCGTGACGATCAGCGCGGTAGGCGAAACGAGATGCGCGTCGACAGCCGTTGTGCCCACAACGAGGCCGCCGATGATAGAGACGGCCGTGCCGATGGCCTGCGGCAGATGCAGTCCCGCCTCCTGCAGAAGCTCAAACGCGGCAAGAAGCCCGATCACCTCAAAAATCGTGTCGAACGGCACCTCGCGCTTCGATTCGATGATCGCCAGCAGCAGCTTCGTCGGGATCATCTCCTGATGGTACATCGCCGTGGCGACATATAATCCCGGCAGCAGCAGCGCCGCCAGCAGCGCCAGATACCGCAGCACCCGCAGACACGACGCCGAGAGATAGTCGACCGCGCGGTCCTCCGTCGATTTCATGAGAATGCCGAGATCGACCGGCGCCAGATATCCCAGCGGCAGCCCGTCGACAAGCAGACCGACCTGTCCGTTCAGAAGACCCTGACAGAAGGTGTCCGGGCGTTCGGTATATTGTAATAGAGGAAATGCAGTTCTGCGCGAGCCGGTCACGTATTCCTCGACGCTCGCGGGCGTGAGCATGCCGTCGATGTCGATATTCTCCAGCCGCTTTTCCATGCGCCGGACGAGCTCCGGCGCGGTCAGATCCGCGAGATAACAGACCGTAACGGCGGTTTTCGTGCGCAGGCCAACAGTCTTCTGCGAAAAGCGCAGCTGCGCCGTGCGCAGATGGCGGCGCAGGAGACTCGTGTTGATGCGCATCGTCTCGGTAAAGGCATCTTTCGCGCCCTTGACGGTGTTTTCCGACTCCGGCGCGGAGGGGCCGCGCCGCACACTCGTTTTTGTCTCAAAACAGAGCGCTGCATCCGTGCCGGGAAAAATTACGGCGCAATAGCCGTGCAGCAGCTTGTCCGCCGTCTGCGCGGGGCTTTGTGTGCGTTCGGCGACGGCGCAGTAGACCTTCGCCCGCTCCGCCTGCGTCAAAACCTCCTGCATGCTTCCCGGCGCGACCGCCTCCATCAGCGGCTTCAGCACCTGCTCGGCGATATCCCCGCCGGAGGTCAGCCCGTCCAGAAACAGCAGCCCCAGCGTCTGCCCGCCAACCGCGAGCTGCCGGGTATTGAGATCCGCCGTGTCCTGAAAGCACGCCTGCACGTCCTTCATGCCCCAATGCGCCATCATTTCGCCTCCATGTGGATGATTCTTCTGTCATTTTTCCGCAAATGCAGAAAAGTATACCTGTTTTCCGTGTCACAGGTTTGCATATCCCGGCTGTTTGTGGTAGACTATAGCGAAAGCGATTTTTCAATACATATATAATATGTGTCAGGTTATCGCACATCTGCACCTGTAGGGGCGGGCGGCTCTGTCCGCCCATTCCGGGCTGTCCGGTGGGCCGGCGGAGTCGTCGGCCCCTACATCACGCCTGATAACGAACACACATAAATATTCTTCTGGAGATGTACCGCCATGTATGAATTGATTACCGGCAAGACGCTTGCGGAATACGAGGCGTTTTTGCAGAGCCATCCGAAGGGCCATTTTGCGCAGAGCAGTCTCTGGGCCAGACAGAAGCCCATGTGGACGTGGGACGCCATCGCCGTGCGCGGCGAGAGCGGAAAGATCAAGGGCTCGCTGGCCCTCATGACGCGCAGGGTGCCCGGCATCGGCCGGACGCTGATGTACGGCTGCCGCGGGCCGGTCTGCGATCTGGACGACCGCGAGACGTTCGCCCAGCTGCTCGAGGGTGCGAAGGAGCTGGCAAAAAAATACAAGTCCTACGTCATCAAGCTTGACCCGGACGTGCCGTCGAGCGACACGGCGTTTGCCGCGCTCATGCAGTCGTTCGGCTTCCGGTGCAAGGAGGGCGGCAAGAATTTTGAGGCCATCCAGCCGCGCTACGTCTTCCGCCTGAACGTCGAGGGCAAAACGGAAGACGAGCTCATGGCGTCCTTCCATCAGAAATGGCGCTATAATATTCGCCTGGCCGAGCGCAAGGGCGTGACCGTGAAGATCTGCGGCAAGGAAATGGTCCCGGCGTTCGCCGATCTCATGCTGACGACCGGTGTGCGCGACGGCTTCGTCACGCGCCAGCCCGAATACTTCGCAAATATGCTCGACAATCTCGGCGAGCATGCGCGGCTCTACATGGCCTTCGACCCCGAGGGCACGCCCATCGCCGGTACGCTTGCCATTCACTACGGCGATAAGGTCTGGTATCTCTACGGCGCATCCAGCAACGAGCACCGCAATCTGATGCCGAACTATTTATTGCAGTGGCGCATGATCCAGTGGGCCGTTGAGACCGGCTGCCGAATCTACGACTTCCGCGGCGTGTCCGGAAACGTCTCCGAGGATAACCCGCTCTACGGCCTGTTCCGCTTCAAACAGGGCTTCGGCGGAGACTTCACCGAATTCGTCGGCGAAGAGGATCTGGTGCTCTCGCCGGTCATTTACTGGGCCGTGGAGCACGGCACATCGGTCTTCAAGGATGTGCGCAAGGCCGTCTATCTCATCAGGAACCGCGATAAGAAATAACGCAGGAGGCGCAGCATGAAAGCGTATGTCGTCGACTCCGCCGCCGTGCGGAGCAATCTGCAAACTTTAAAGGACCGCGCGGGCAGCGCGGTCCTCTGGGCCGTTTTAAAGGGAGACGGCTACGGGCTGGGCCTGGTCCCGATGGCGGCAATCTGCCGGGAGACAGGCGTCACGCACTTTGCCGTGACCGAGGTTTCCGAGGTCAGCCGCCTGCGCGCGGGCGGCTTTCAGGACTGTGACATTCTGATGCTCCGCCCAACCGCCGACGCGGGCGAGCTGACGCAGCTTTTAAACCTCGGCGCGATTTTGACCGTCTCGAGCCAGAACGACGCAGCCGTCCTGAACGGCGTGGCGGAAACGCTCGGTGTCCAGGCGCAGGTACACGTCAAGATCGACACCGGCATGGGCCGGTACGGCTTTCTGCCAGACGAGCTGGATCAGCTGCTCCCCATCTTCAAATACATGCCCGGCCTGCATGTGACCGGCATCTACACCCATCTGCACTCTGCATTCTGCAATCAGAAAGCAACTATCGCGCAGGCCGAGGCGTTTCAGGGCGTTCTCGAGAAGCTGCATGCCGAGGGCTGCGACACCGGCATGGCGCATATGCTGAACTCCGCCGGGCTGCTCAAATACCCGGAATACGCGATGGACGGCGTGCGCGTGGGCTCGGCAATTCTGGGCCGCGTGGCCGTGCGCGGGAATTGGGGCCTCGCCCGCATCGGCGAGTGCCAGGCGACGATCGAAGAGCTCCGCTGGCTCCCGAAGGGCCACAGCTGCGGCTACGGCGCGGGCTGGACGGCAAAAAAGCCCACCCGCGTGGCCCTGTTCTCCGTGGGCTGGTACCACGGGTTCGGCGTGGAGATGGGCAATGACCTCTTCCGCTTCCGCGACTGTTTGCGCGGCGTTCTGCGGAATCTGAAGCAGATGGTCTTCAAGAAGCATCTTTATGTAACGGTAAACGGGAAAAAGTGCCGTGTGCTGGGCCACATCGGCATGCTGCACACGTGCGTGGATGTGACGAAGCTTCCATGCGCCGTCGGCGATACGGCAGTATTTGAGATCAAGCCGCTGCTGCTCAAGGGCATCGAGGTCGTCTACCGGTGAGGAGGAGCCATGTCTGATAAAATTGCCGCCATCGCCACGGGCCGCGCCCGCACGGGCATCGGCATTCTGCGCCTGTCCGGCGACGGATGCATTGAGGCTGCCGGACAGGTCTTCAAATTGAATTCTGGGAAACCGCTTTCCTCCCTGCCCGACCGGAAACTCGCGCTCGGCACACTCTTTGACGCGCAGGGACGGCCCGTCGACCACTGCATGGCGTTTATTTCCCGCGCCCCGCATTCGTATACCGGCGAGGATACCGCTGAAATTCAATGTCACGGCTCCCCCGCCGCGCTGACCGCCGGGCTTGAGGCGTTGTTTGCCGCAGGCTTCCGGCAGGCCCGGCCCGGCGAATTCACGCGCCGCGCGTTTTTAAACGGCCAGATGGATCTGACACAGGCCGAGGCCGTGATTGATCTTATCGACGCCGAGACAGCCGACGCGGCGGCGAACGCCGCCGGACAGGTCGCGGGCGCGATCCGCAAAAAAATCGACCCGATCTACGACGGCTGGGTCGACCTGTGCGCGCATTTTCACGCCGTGCTCGATTACCCCGACGAGGACATTGACCCCTTCTCGCTCTCCGGCTACGAAGCGTCGCTGACGGACAGCAGCCGGCAGCTTACCGCGCTGCTTGCCTCCTGCCACCGGGGCCGGATGGTGCAGTCCGGGATCAAAGCCGTCATTCTGGGAAGTCCAAACGCCGGAAAATCCAGTCTTCTGAACCGCCTGTCCGGCTTTGACCGCGTCATCGTCACCGACATCCCCGGCACGACGCGCGACACCGTCGAGCAGACCGTCACGCTCGGGCGGCACCTTGTCCGGCTGGTCGACACCGCCGGCATCCGCGACACGCAGGATGTGATCGAGAAGATCGGCGTCGACCGCTCGATGGAGGCCGTGAAGGACTGCGACGTGGCGCTGTTCGTCGTCGACGATTCCAAGCCCCTGACGGACGAGGACCGCCGCGCGATGGACGCGGCGCTCGAAGCGCCGGAGGCCATTGCGATCTTAAACAAGCAGGATCTTGCAGCGGTCATTGAGCCGTCCGATCTGCCGTTTTCGTACATCATCCCTGTCTCCTGCAAGGACGGCACAGGCTTTGACCTGCTGGAGCAGGCGTTTGACATGCTCTTCCCGGACGATACCCCGTGCGACGGCTCGCTTCTGACGAACGCACGGCAGGCGGATGCCATTCTGCGCGCGAAAAAGTCCGTCGATTCCGCTGTCCGGAGCCTGCGCGCAGGCATGACGCCCGACGCGGTGCTGGTCGATCTGGAAGCGGCAATGGACGCGCTCGGCGAGGTCACGGGCCGAACCATGCGTGAAGATATCACAAACCGCATTTTTGAGCGGTTCTGCGTTGGAAAATAAACCACAGAAATCAGGTTTTACTATGATCTATCTCGATAATTCCGCCACGACGCAGCCCTGTCCTGCCTGTGTGCGGGCTATGACAGAGGCGCTCACAGACTGCTGGGGCAATCCGTCGTCCGTCTATACGCTCGGCATCGACGCCGCCCACCGTCTGCGGCAGGCGCGGCAGGCGGTCGCCGCCGCCCTCGGCGCGGAGCCCGACCGCGTGTTTTTCACCTCCGGCGGCACAGAAGCCGACAACTGGGCCATTCTTTCATCCGCCGAGCGCCTCGGCAAGCGCGGGCGGCACATCATCACGACCGCCGTAGAGCACCACGCCGTCCTGCACCCCATGCAGAAGCTGGAGGCGAAGGGCTTCGAGGTCACATATCTCCAGCCGGATCATGACGGCAATATCACAGTCGAAGACCTGAAAAAGGCCCTCCGGCCCGATACCATTCTCGTTTCCGTCATGATGGTCAACAACGAGACGGGCGCGGTCATGCCGATTGCCGACATGGTCAGGGCCGTGCGCCGCGCGTCGCCTCTCGCGCTGTTCCATACCGACGCCGTGCAGGGCTTTCTGAAGATCCCGTTCCGGGCCAAGGCGCTCGGCGCGGACATGATCTCCGTTTCCGCACATAAAATTCACGCCGCCAAGGGCACGGGCGCGCTGTACGTCCGTCCCGGTCTTCCCCTCCCCGCTTTCTTAAACGGCGGCGGACAGGAGAGCAATTACCGCTCCGGCACGGAAAACATGCCCGGCATCTGCGGCTTCGGCGCGGCCTGCGCCGATACGGACGCAAAGGCGGACATCGCGCGCATGACGCAGCTGCGCGATCTGGCGCGGGAAAAGCTGTCGGAGCTCGACGGTCTTGTCCTCATCGGCGCGCAGACCGCGCCGCACATCGTCAATCTGTCCCTCCCCGGCCTCCGCTCGCAGGGCATCATCAACTGCCTGCAGTCGGACGGCATCTATGTCTCGGCAGGCTCCGCCTGCTCCAAGGGCCACCGCAGCCACGTGCTCGAGGCCATGCATCTGCCCCCCGCCGTCATCGACGGCTCCATCCGCGTCTCGTTCTCCCGCGACAACACGGAGGCCGACGTCGACGCGCTCTGTCAGGCGCTCCTGCACGCAAAGCAGACGCTGAAGGGCTGAACATGACACGAATCCCCGCTTGCTTCGCTGAAAACCAGCGAAGCGGGCGGGGATTTATTCAGTGCTGCCCCTGTAGGGGTCGATGCCCACATCGACCCATTGGGAAGTTACGAATTCGCCGAAGACTCCCGTAAAAACAGCACATTCTGCCGGGCGGACAGAGTCGTCCGCCCCTACAAAGATACCTGGAGATGAAAGCCCCGCCGTAGGGGCCGACGACTCTGTCGGCCCAATGGGAAGTTCTGAATTCGCCGAAGATTACCGTAAAAACAGCACATTCTGCCGGGCGGATGCGATGCCCGCAGGCTAGTTTCGAGGCGCAACCGCGCATAGCGCAGCTCTTAGCGCCGAAGTGGGCATCGGCCCCTACTCACAAAACAGAGCACCTTCCGCAAAGCAGCTGCTTCCGCTCAGTTCTTCAGACTCTGCATCGGGGCCGGGATCCTGCCGCCGCGGGCAATAAAGTCCGCGGCAGACTCCGCATGCACCGGCATGATGGGGGCCGCGCCGAGCAGGCCGCCGAAGGAGACCTCGTCGCCGACCGTCTTGCCCGGAGCCGGGATGAGGCGCACGGCGGTCGTCTTGGAATTGACCATGCCGACGGCGGCTTCGTCGGCAATAATGGCGGAGATCGTCTCCGCGCTCGTGTCGCCGGGCACGGCGATCATATCGAGCCCCACCGAGCACACGCACGTCATGGCCTCGAGCTTGTCGAGCGTCAGAACGCCGCTGCGCGCTGCGGCGATCATGCCCTCGTCCTCGGACACGGGGATAAACGCGCCGGACAGCCCGCCGACGGAGCTGGAGGCCATCAGGCCGCCCTTTTTGACCGCGTCGTTCAGAAGCGCCAGCGCCGCCGTCGTCCCGTGCGTCCCGCAGGTCTCAAGGCCCATCTCTTCCAGAATGCGTGCCACACTGTCGCCCACGGCGGGCGTCGGCGCAAGGGACAGATCGACCACGCCGAACGGCACGCCCAGCCGCCGGGACGCCTCCTGCGCCACCAGCTGGCCCATGCGCGTGATGCGGAAGGCCGTTTTCTTGATACACTCGGCCACCTCGCCGAAGGGTTGGCCCTTGACGCTCTGTAAGGCATGGTACACCACGCCCGGCCCGGACACGCCGACGCTCACGACCGCGTCGGCCTCGCCCACGCCGTGGAACGCACCCGCCATAAACGGGTTATCCTCGACCGCGTTGCAGAACACGACGAGCTTCGCGCAGCCAAGGCCGTCGCGCTCCTTCGTCAGCTCGGCGGTCTTCTTGATCGACTGGCCCATGAGGCGCACGGCGTCCATGTTGATGCCCGCCTTTGTCGACGCAACGTTGACGCTGGAGCAGACCAGCTCCGTCTCGGCCAGCGCCTGCGGAATAGCCGCAATCAGCCGCCGGTCGCCGGAGGCCATGCCCTTCTGCACAAGGGCGGAAAAGCCGCCGATGAAATCCACGCCGCAGCTCTTCGCGGCGCTGTCCATCGCCCTGGCAAACGGCACAAAGTCCTCCGTCTCACACGCGCTCGCGACCAGCGCGATGGGCGTGACGGAAATGCGCTTGTTGACGATGGGAATGCCGAGCTCCCGCTCGATCCGGCAGCCGGTCGTAACCAGATGCTCCGCCTGCCGGCAGATCTTGTCATGGATCTTCCGTGCGCAGCTCTCCGAGTTCGGGTCGGCGCAGTCCAGAAG
>CADBOK010000256.1 GCA_902796245.1 Oscillospiraceae bacterium
ATAGATGACGACCTTTTCGCGCAGACCCTTGGCACGGGCGGTGCGGATATAGTCCATGCTGAGCGCCTCGATCATGGCGGCGCGGACGTAGCGGGTCATGCCGCCGAGCGAGCCGACCGTCATAACGAGCACCGGCAGCGTCATATAGTAGACCTTGTCGAGGAACGCACGGAAGCCGGTAAAGTTATTGCCCGGCGTCTGCATTCCGAAAACCGGCAGCCAGCGGAGCGTGACCGCGAACAGCCAGATAAAAATCAGTGCAATGATGTAGACTGGAATCGAGTAGCCCACAATGGACAGCACCTGCACGGCGTTGTCTGATTTGCTGCGCTTATGCACGGCACAGTAGATGCCAAGCGGGATCGTGATCGCCAGTGCAACAAGCGTTGAGAAAATGTTGATGTAGATCGTGTTGAGCATTCTTGACGGCAGAACGTTGGCAACATCCGTCTTATAAATCTGGGAGTAACCGAAGTTGCCCTGCAGCATGCCGTTGAGTTCGCCGTTGACGTCCGGCCAGAAGCCGATCCAGCGCAGATAGCGCACGATCAGCGGGTCGTCGAGGCCCATCTGCTGCCGCAGCATCTGATAGCGCTGCTCATATTCTTCCGGCTTGAGCGTCGTTTTCATCGGCTCGAGCTGGGCGCGGGCTGGGTCGGTCGGGATCAGGTTGTAGATGGAATACATCAGAAGCGAAACAAGCAGAAACACAATTACCATGTATACAAGTCGCTTGAGTACATATTTCGTCATCCGCATACCCTCCTTTTCTCTTGTATTTGCTCCCGAAAGAGCACAGGAATCTGTATATAAACCCGAAAACGGTTGTTTTCCGTAGAAATATGCTACACTAAAGGAAAAAAGATTCGTTAAAGATACCGGAAGCGACGGGGCGGTTTGTGCCGCCCCGTCGCTGGGAAGCAAGGGGAAGGATCGCTATTATTCGGCGCCCTCGATGGAAGCGTAGACAATCGCCTTCTGGAAATCCCACAGGCTGGACTCGTTGTAGTTCTTCAGCCAGGACGGGAAGAAGGTGTGGTAGTCGTTGCAGTACAGAGGAATCTCAGGCAGCAGCGCATTCCAGCGGACGATGAACTTCTGGAAGTAATCCAGGAAGGTCGCGTCGTCGCCAGGAGCGGACTTGTAAACCATGTCCATGGACAGGTCGTCGAGTTCCTTGTCGAAGATGTAGTTCTGGTTGTAGCCCATCTTGACGTAGTCGGACTCAGGATCGGAAGCGAAGTTGTAGGCATAGTCATAGACCTCGGCGAAACCGGTGGCCAGGTTGAACATGCCATAGGTGAACACGCCGTACTGATCGCCGACGGAGGTATCGCGGTAGATCCAGTTCAGCAGTTCGGAGAAGGTCATGGTCGTCTGCTCGATCTGCATGCCGGCGTCAGCAGTCTGCTTGCCGTTGGCGAGCATGGTAGCCAGCAGGTCGGAAACGGGGTTGTTCTCGGAGGAAGCCCACATGATGTGCAGAGGCATCAGGATGCGGCCGTCAGCCAGAGTAACGTTCAGAGCATAGTTGCCGGCTTCTTCAGCGGTGACTTCCTTGTAGCGCAGGCCAGTGCCGGAATACTCGTTGCCTTCGGCATCCAGCGTCCAGCCGTCAGCCTCGAGGACTTCAACAGCCTTAGCCGGGTCATAGGAGTAGTTGTTCAGGTTGTCGTTGAAGAATTCTTCGGAATCCTGATACATCCACTGTGCGGTGGAGTACGGGCCATGAACGACAGAGCCGTAGCCGCCGGTGAAGGTGGTAGCGAACTCTTCGCGGTCAAGCAGGTATGCAACAGCCTGACGGACAGCAGCGAACTGCGTGGGGCCGCCGTCGCACTGGAACATGATCTTGCCGTAGCCGTTACGGGTGTAGTGGCAGTAGTTGAATTCGCCGGTCTCAGCCATGTCGAGGGCAGTGTTGATCTGGTCACCTTCGGACAGCTGGGACAGGAAGTTGATTTCGCCGGTCTTGAAGGCGTCCATCATGGTGTCGTCTTCAGCCTTGACGATGACAACGGTCTGGATGGAAGGCTTCTGGCCCTCGAAGTTGCCTGCGTAGTTGGGGTTGATCTCAAGCGTAGCGGTCAGAGCGCCGGTG